>JAITUM010000027.1 GCA_031286305.1 Candidatus Fibrimonadaceae bacterium
AATAAAAAAGGCTAGTCACTAATCTCTAGTCACTAGCCGTTTGGAATCAGCGTTGATTACCCGAGTCTTTTCTCAATCGCATCCAGTTCGTCTGCGAGTTCTTTCGGTAGTTTTGCACCTAGCTTTGCATAGTGGTTATCGCGAACATCTTTGATCTCGTTCTTCCAACCCTCAACATCAACTGCAAGAAGCTCAGCCAAAGTAGCCTCGCAAACATCAGAAGGTCTGTCAATAGCATCTGCTGTAGGCATCAAACCAATAGGAGTGTCAACTGACTTGCCGGTACCATCGCACTGCTCAAAAATCCACTTGAGAACACGAGAATTATCGCCAAAACCAGGCCACATGAACTTGCCGTCCTTCTTGCGGAACCAATTAACAAAGAAAAACTTAGGCTGGTTAGCCTCTGGAACATTCTTGCCAACCTGAATCCAATGATTAAGATAGTCACCCATGTGATAACCGCAGAAAGGAACCATAGCCATAGGATCACGACGAACGGAACCTACCTTAAGGTCAAGAGCGGCACCGGTAATCTCCGAACCGGCAATAGAACCGATAAACACACCGTGATTCCAGCTCTTAGCCTGATGAACAAGAGGAATTACGCTAGCGCGACGACCACCAAACAAAATGGCATCAATAGGAACGCCGGCTGGATCTTCCCACTCAGGAGCAATAGCCGGGCACTGACAAGCAGGAACAGTGAAACGAGCATTGGCATGAGCAGCGGGCTCCTGATCCTTGTTGCCCTTATCCTGAACCCATTCCCTGCCCTTCCAGTCAATCAACTTGCCGGGAGCATCATAACCAATGCCTTCCCACCAAATATCACCGTCTTCTGTCAAAGCGGCGTTGGAGAATATGGTGTTGTCTTTAATGGAAAGCATGGCATTGGGGTTGGAATGCATGGAAGTACCAGGACCAACACCAAAGAAACCTGCCTCTGGGTTAATAGCATAAAGCTTGCCATCGCGAATCTTCATCCAAGCAATATCATCGCCAATGCACTCTACCTTCCAGCCAGGAATGGTAGGAATGAGCATGGCAAGGTTGGTCTTACCGCAAGCACTGGGGAAAGCGGCTGCAATATACTTAACCTTTTTGTCTGACTCGCGGGTCATCTTCAAAATGAGCATGTGCTCTGCAAGCCAACCCTCATCGCGAGCGGCGGTGCTGGCAATGCGAAGCGCCAAACACTTCTTGCCAAGAAGAGCATTGCCGCCATAACCGGAACCAAAGCTCCAAATGGTGCGCTCCTCCGGGAAATGAGAAATATACTTCTTCTCTACATCAGGCTCGCAAGGCCACTTGCCGCCATCGGTCTGACCCTCGGCAAGAGGCTTGCCTACGGAATGCAAACAGGGAATGAACTCGCCATCTGTGCCTAATACTTCCAAAACCTTGGTGCCAACACGAGTCATAATCTGCATGTTAACAACAACATATGGGGAATCAGAAATCTCAACGCCTATCTTGGCAATGGGGGAACCTATGGGGCCCATGGAAAAAGGAATAACATACATGGTGCGACCACGCATGCAGCCCTTATAAACTGCCTTCATCTTCTCTTTCAACTCCGCAGGGTCAATCCAGTTATTATATGGACCTGCATCATCCTTGCTCTTGCTGGCTATAAATGTGCGGCTCTCAGCACGGGCAACATCAGAAGGGTCGGAACGGAACAAATAAGAATTCGGACGCTTCTTAAGAGGGGTAGCCAAACCGGCATCAACCAAAACCTTAATCATCTGGTCGTACTCAGATTTAGAACCATCAGCCCAATAAATATTGGCTGGCTCAACAAGAGCGGCGATCTCATTTACCCACGCATTTAATCCAGCGTGGTTGGAGGGTGAACTATTGGACATCGTATCTCCTTGGTTAGTGTTAAAACATAGTCAAAAGGAATATAGAAAAAAAAATAACAATGTTTAGCTACTTTGCTTTGGAACATGGGACAAGCGGTATGCAAAGCCGCGTTGTCTGGGATATGGGACATGATTTGTGCACAAGTTCATGTCCCAGCCAATGTAGCTCTACATTTCGCTTGTCCCATGTCCCAAGCAACAAAACTCTATGTTTCGTTTCCCATATAAATTCACGGTATTACTCAACGCTCACATTAGCAGCAATTGATACTTTTTTTATGCGAGCCAGGTTGCATACATCTAAAACGTCAACCACTTTGCCACTGGGGGCATCTCGGTCTGCTACTATTACGGCGGCGCGGTCGGGTTTTTCTGCCGTCATTTGTTGCAAAATGGAACGCAAAGTTCGCATATCAACTTGGCTTTCGTTGATATGAATTGTTCCTTCGCGGCTAATGCCTATCAGAATGCTTTCCCTTGCAAGCTCCTGCGCAGAACTCGCTTTTGGCTTGTTCACATCCAAACCCGTTTCTCGAACAAAAGAACTTGTTACTACAAAAAATATCAGCAAAATAAACACCATATCCAACATAGGCGCAATGTCTATGCCAACATCATCTCTATTTTTATACCTTTTAACGAAGGACATTTTCCAACTCCTTTAACACACCTTTGTTTCCCATTAAATGAAAAGGTTCGTATCCTTTTTCTATAAATTGCAAAATATTATGCTTTTTATCTAAAGCAAGGAATTTTTTAACGGTTAATTTATGCTTTTTCATAAAAGCATTTGCTATTTCTGCTTGCATAAAAATTTTAGGATTCATATAAGCTGCCACCTTTCCCAGTTACCGTTTTGTTCATCTTTCCACATATCTAAAATATATTCCGTTGTTTCTAAATACAAATAAGATTTTGCATTTATTAAAAGCTCATAAGTTTTTGTGGCAATAAAAGCTCGCAGAGCCTCTGTTGCCGATACTTTATGTTTTTTAGCATACTTTTCCGCTACCATAGCAGTTAAGGTATCTATACAGAATTGAATTGATTTTTTGTTTATTTTCATTTTATTTGCACCCTTTTTTTGAATGTTAAAAGCCTTGTTGCTTTGTTATTTGCAAAATAAAATTGCGAAGGTAATTTTTCCGGTTCAATTTGAATTATAAGCATATCAATAGCTCTATCACTTTTTACATCGCCATAAGCACCTGCAAAAAAAGCCTGTATTGAAGTTCTTGTATCATCGTTTGCAGTAGGTCCAATTACAATATCGTACTTATGTTTTTGTTTTTTATTCGATCTGTTTTGAACAACAAAGCGCATCCATTCTCTATCCGCTTTTGGAAATTCTTTAACATTAAGTTTTTTTAACAACTCCATATTCAGTTCATATACATAAAGCCAGGGATTTATTTTTGCCTTTGGATTTCGCATTAGTGCGATTTCACGATTTCGCTTTGCTAAGTTCTCGGAGTGTTTTTTATTTACAGAAGTATAAAATCCTTTCCCGAAGTCCTTATAGGGTTTACCAAATGTGGTGTCTATTTCGCTAAATTCGTAAATAGTACCATGAAAAAGGATTAATTTGCCTTGTTGGTGCATAAGGATAATATAGTAAACGCTGATTTACTCGCTTGGGTATAGGGTATAGGGTATAGGGTATGGGGAACTGCACAAAAAACGACTAAATTTACTAAAAAACAACGCTTTTTGCATTGCCTATACCCCATACCCCATACCCTATACCCAAACATTGAGTTAATCATCACTTACTTTACTAAATTAAACCTCAATGGGAAAAGTGGGCAAAAATGATATTCTGAAAATATATTCACAGGTTTTTTTATCTGAAGGTTTGGAGAATGCGCAGAAGGTTTATGCAAAGCGCAGGCAGGAGCATTTGAAAAAACTGGATTCTTTGTGCATTTATGCAGCAGCTCAGAATGAAAACTATGAGAGAATTTGCCAGAATCCTGAGTTTTTGTACCTCACGGGCATAAATCAAAGCGGGCCTATTTTGGTGTTGGATCCTTTGACAAAAAATAAAAATGAAAGAGAAATTTTATTTTTACCGAAAAAGGATGCTAAAAAAGAGTTTTGGAACGGAATAAAGCTTGGACTGCCGGATGCACAAGCAAATGAAGTCACCGGTTTTGAAACAATTTTGCCGCTTAGCCAATTCAATTCATGGTTCAAAAAACGAATTGTAAATTTTAAAAAACATATTTTTTCAAACGAAACCATACGCCGCAAATTATTGCGCTACAAGGTAAATGTAAAAGACATTTCAAAAATTCATCTTGAGCAAAGAGTTGTTTTGGAGCGGGAGAGAATTGCTCTGGCAAAAAAAGCGCAGGAAATAGCAAAAGATGCTTTTTTAAAAATTTTGCCGCGTATTTCTAAATACAAAAACGAGCGGGTTTTGTCTGCCGACCTTGAATGCTTTATGCTGCAGCACACAGGCACAGGGCTTGCATTCCCCAGCATTGTGGCTGCAGGAAAAAATGCCTGCACCCTTCACTATTCAAAAAAAGACTGCGATATTGAAAAAGGAGATTTAATTCTTTTAGATTTCGGTTGCCGTTATAACGCTGTTTGCTGCGATATTTCTCGCACCGTTCCTGCGAGTGGAAAATTCAACCCATTGCAAAAATTGCTTTACAGCGTTGTTTTAGATACGCAAAAATTTCACGAAAGAAATGTTAAAGCCGGCTCAACTTTAAAAGAACTCGGCGGATTAGCCTGGCTTTTTTTGGAAAGAACTTTGGAAGAGCGCTTTACAAAACGCGGTGGAAAAATGAAGCGTCGCTACTTAGGCAAACCGCACGGCATTAGCCACTTAATCGGAGATATTGTGCACGAAGGCGCTCTTAACAGAGACTATCTAAAAAAACCTTTGAGACCCGGGATGCTCATTTCAAACGAGCCGGGTCTTTACGGCCATTTTGAGCTTGAAATAAACGGCGTTTTTTACAGCGAAGACATAGGCATTCGCATAGAGGATGATTTGCTAATCACAGAAAACGGCTGCATAAACCTATCCGCAGGAATTCCCAAAGAATTCGGCGACTAAAGCATTTGTTAAGGGGCAGCTCAACCCCGCCGTTTTCTTTGAAATTTTACCGCGAACCTATGAGCTTCGTTTCTTGCCCTTTGCAGCAATTTTAGAGCCGGACTGCGACGTGTCAGCACTACCGAAGGTCTTTCACCGGGAAAAACTATCTCTTCCAAACGTTCGGCAAGCCCAATCACAGGAATTGTTAAATTCAACTCCTTAAGAACCGAAAAAGCCGCTTTAACCTGCCCCTTGCCACCATCCACAACCAACAAATCAGGCAAATCGTTTTCCTCTTGCAACCTTGTTAACCTGCGCGTTAAAACTTCACGCATACTTGCGCAGTCATCGCCGCCTTTCGCGGTTTTGATTTTATATTTCCTGTAATCGCTTTTGCTCGGATACCCATTCACAAAACGAACCATGCTCGCAACAGGCTCCGTTCCGCTCAAATGCGAAACATCAAAACATTCAATGCAAAATGGCGGGGATTTTAAATTCAATTGCTTTTGTAACTCAAAAATGCTCCTGTTCATTTCGTCGTATTTTGCGCTTTCCGCTTGTAATTCAACTAAGAGCATTTCTGCATTTGCTTTTGCAATCCGCAAAAATCCAATCTTATCACCCCGCTGCGGAACACCAACCACAATTTTATACCCAGCCATATCAGCCAAAAACTCTTCAAAAACATCAAGCTCCTCGCTAAGCGGAATTTCCAAAGCAATCTCACGTGGCAAATTTTCTTTTGGAACATTCAAGTACCAACTCGGCAAAAACTCTTCCAAAATCTCCGATTCATCCTGCTCCAAGCAACAGTCCAAATTAACATGCCGCCTGTCAAATAAAATACCGTTTCTATATTCAATTATCACAACCGTAGCCAACTTTTTTGCCCTGCAAATCGCTATCACATCAAGGTTTAAATCCGCATCGTTTGCCTGGTCTGCTTTTTGCTTTGCAAATGCGCTGTGCACCGCATGAATTTGGTCCCTTAGCTTGAGAGCGTCTTCAAAGCGCATTTCTGCGGAAGCGTTCTGCATTTCGTTTTCCAGCTCCGCTAAAATCTCATTGCTCTTGCCTTCCAAAAGCATTCTCGCGCTTTGCACACCCTTCATGTATATATATTCGCTCACATTTTCCGCACACGGTGCAGCGCACCTGTCAATGTGAAAATTAAGGCATGGACGAATTCTTTTTTTAATCGGAAATTTTAAACTGCACTCCCTCAAGCGAAAAAGCCTGGGAACCAATTCTAAAATTGTTCTCATATAATAAGAGTTAATAAAAGGGCCAAAGTATAGATTTTTATCGTCTTTTGTTTGGCGGGTAATTTTTAATCGCGGAAATTTTTCCTGCACTGTGAGCATTAAATAAGGATAGTGCTTATCGTCTTTTTGGCGAACATTGTAATAAGGCTGATGTTTGGTTATTAAGTTCGCTTCTAAAATCAAAGCTTCTGCTTCATTTTCTGTTATTATCCATTCAATATCCGTGATGTGCGGCAACATAAGTGTCGCCGCTCTATGCCCAATTTTTTCTTTGCCGTCAAAATAAGTGCGAACTCTTTTATTCAAAGACTTTGCCTTGCCAACATATATAACTTCGTCCTTTGAATTTTTCATCAAATAAACGCCGGGCTTTGCAGGCAAATTTTGTAAACGATTTTGCACCCCCTCAAACATGTTTTACTTTGCTTCAACCCATTTCACTGTTGCCTGTATTGTGTCACCTATGCTTTTAGGCTCGGCTGCCTCGGTTTTTTCCAAAGCAGAGCGAATAATTTTTATCTGTTCTTTTAGTGCGGCGAGTTTTGCACCTTCAAGTTTTGGTGTGGCTATCATTCGCTTTGAACGCGGATCCATCCAACTTCCATTTGGCTGTTTTATACCAAAATGCAAATGCGGGCCGCTGCTTCTGCCTGTATTGCCAACCTTGCCTATAACTTGCCTCACTTTAACTCTTTGCCCGTTTTTAACGCCCCTTTGGTGCAAGTGCAAATAATAACTTTGGCTGTTATCAGCATGTTTTATTGCTATGAAATTCCCGCTTATGGCATCGTAAGAAGATTGCACAACAACACCCTCTGCCACTGCATAAACTGCGGTTCCAACTGCGCCTCGATAATCAACTCCGTTATGAAAAGCTTTCTTGCCCGTGATAGGGTGAATGCGATTGCCAAAACCGCTTGTCACATGCAATCTGTCTAGCGGGTATCTTAAACCCGAGTGTATAAGGGCTTCGCCATCCTCGGTGTAATGCGCGTTAAAAGAACTTTTCGGGTCTGCTTCCAAATATAAAAAAGCTTCGCTCCGCTTTACTCTTGCGCCCTCATAACTTGCATATAAAACTTGCCCGCCTATCCACATGGTATCTTGAAAGCGTGTTTCTTTTAGCAAAATTTTAAATTTGTCTCCAACTCTTGCATCCGTTCTAAAGCTAACTCTGCACTCCAAAACACCCGCAACAACTCCAACCATGTTTTGAGGAATGCCTATATCCCTTAGGGTATTGTATAAATTGCCGCCTTCTTTCAGCACTCCATCGTACATGGCATAACGAACATTCACAGGTTGCTCAATTATTTTATATGCCCATTCATCTGCGCTATCCATCATTAAAAAATGCAGGGTTGCAGGGTTTTCCGCATATCTGAACAAAGTTGCTTTTGATGTATCTTGCTGGTCAAAACCAACCCAAAACGTTTGCCCCACCCTTAGGGTTCCCAGCTCAACCGTATCTGCAAGGGTGTTTATTATTTTCAGGGATTGCTTTAGGTCTAAGCCCACGCTTTGAAGCGTTTGAAACAGCCCGTAGTTAGCTTCAACTCTTGCTGGTTTTAAAATGGGTTGCTTTGCTATGAAATTTTCGAGGGAGTCTATTCTGTGTTGTATTTTTGCGAGTTGAGCCTCGGGGCTAAGCTTAGGTTGCTTTTCTATTGCCTCCTCCTGCTTGCAGGAGAATAACAAAAACATAAATAATAAAAAATAAATTAAATGACTTTTGGCTCGCAAATTCAATTCTCTACTTGGGCAACTCTGAGAGCTGCCCCTACTTTTACATTAATTTTCTTGATTCCTCATTTCCGTTTGTTCTCTATCAACGGTGTTTCTCAGGTAATCGTTAAAATTACGATCTATGTTAATACCTTCAAAATTGCTCGCATCTTGATCCAAAACAAACACGGCGGCTGGGTTGTCCATCCAGCCCACAACGTCTACAGCATCGATTGACATGCCTTTATCGCCGGGTCCTTGCATAACTCTTTCAATATCGTTGTTGTTTGCCCAACCTTGACCGCAAGATGCTCTAACTAGAGTGTAAGAACCGCCTTGCCTTATCACGGTCATTTCATCGTTAAAGCTAGCAGTGCAAACTACCTTGCCTCCGCCATCCGACTCAGTGAGGTTTATATCACCTCTTTTTGATTTAACTTTGTTAGTAGACCCGCCTCTTTGTGCAAAAGAAGCTGCTACCGCAAGCACGAGCAAAACAAGAAAGACTTTTTTCATAATTAATAATATAGAAAATGCAGATTTAAACATTAGCAACGCCCGGGTAAGCGCACAATTCACAAAAAAAACGCGAAAAAACGATGATTATACGGATATTGGGGCACCTCGCTTGTTGGATGCTCCGCAGAAAGGGAGCTTGCACAGGTAGGTCTTTTGCTCCTAAGGGCAGCTAGAGACAAATTTTCCGCCCATTTCTTTGCAACGAATGATTGAATTGTAGGTTGAAGCGAGGGGGAAAGTTCCCCCATATTTAAAAATTTAGATGCGTTGCCCCCGTTGCTAAACAATATTAATCATAAATCATAGGGCCAATCTGGTAAATCATCACAGTTAGGTGGCTTAGATGTGCTAAAAGTTCCTTCTAAACTCCACTTGCAATCATCTCTGGCATACCCTTCTTCTTCCAAATCATATACATCGTATTTCCAACAATATTTTTCGTTTTCATAGCAATATACATATCTTAGGGCAGAAATATCGGGACCGCCAAATGAGCTTGCTGGCCCCTCATAACTCGCAATCCAATTTATTTTGCTTAAGTTAACCGTGCTTGAATTTGTGCTATATTTCTCTTTGGTTTTAGTCTCACTATTATATATTGCATTCCAACCTTGTTTTGCATTTATGTCAAATTCAAATGAATATCCGTATTCTACTTCTGTGCCGTTAACAGTAACTTGCTGTGGGACATATAGATAAAATACATATTCCGTTTTATTTTCATTTCTTTGTTGCAATCTGTATGCATTGTTGCTGCTTATCAAATAAAAAGAAAATACATCAACACCTTTTGCATTTGAAGGAGAAATAGAAATAGAGTGGCCGGAATACGGAGATTGATGATATTCGCTGGGAATGGTTTTTGAAAAATCTAATGTTCCTATGCCATTCTTTACAGTTCCAATATCTATGTATTCATACTTTCTTGGACCATAAACTTCTACTCTAATGACTCCACTCTCATTATATTTTGAACCATTCTCCAAATAAATTTGAAAGCCAGTTGCATTGCCGATACTTGAAGGATCATCCCCTCCGTTTGAACAGCTCAAAAGAGCTACCAAAACAAAGGTAAGAATACCAACTGCAAGAAAATTTCTTTTTTCCATAAAAAGTCCTCTATATTAAGGTATAATATAGTAAATACTAAGAAAAAAATCACGCAGTGATTTTTTTTCTTAGTATTTACTATATTACCAATGAAACAAAGGAGTTTTATGCCATTAGTGTCTAGTTTTTTAAATATTTCCCCAAAAAAAGTTAAGGCTTTTCCTGATTATAAACGTGAAAACTTTTCGTAAGATTTTTTTCTTTGTTCTTGCCGTTGCAACGAGCGTATTTTTGGTTTTTTCTATTCCGATTTTGAATAAATTTTTTAAAGGAGATTTTGGCTCTGAAAAAACTTACACAAAAACAGAGATTAGCATAATAAATCCGGAAAAACCGCCGGAGCCACCAAAACCCAAAGAGGCAACTCGCAAACCCAGCAGGCAAAACACTAATAGCAGAACACCAAAAGCAGGTCCAAGATTCGCCATGAGCCTAGATGTTGTGGGTGGCAGCGGAGGAGTTGCAGTGCCAAGCGAATTAGCTGCAATGCAAAGCGGAAGCGGCAATTTAGGCAGCGGAGATGTGGACGAAAAACCTGCGCTAAGAAGCTCTCCGAGATTCCAGCCCCCACAAGCGATAAGAGATGCCGAAATAAACGCAAACCTCAGAATTTCATTTTGCGTTAATGCAAACGGAAGACCATACGATATTCGCATAATAGAAGAAACACCCGCCGGAAAGGGTTTGGCAAATGCCGGCAGAGACGCAGTTATGGGAATGCAATTCGCCCCCGCAAAAAAAGGCGGAAACGCAGTCTCATTCTGCGGAATGGAACAACCTTTTGAGGTTAAGTTTAGGGAATGAATGGAGAGTTTTTTAGCATGGCAAACTTAAATCCAGTTGAGAGAGGAGAGTTGAGAGTTGAGAGTGACTTCACACATAGCGGCTCTTTTCGCAAAAATAGCGGTTATTTCTGCAAAAATTCTCAATTCTCAATTCTCAATTCTCAACTAAACAGAACGCTCTGCATTCTATTAGTAGTGGTTCAGACAGCTTTCGCTCAGGTGCAGAGTGGGGAGCATATTTTGAACCAGGCTAATGTGCTTTACAATAACGGGCGCTATGCACAAGCGGTTTTGCTTTACCGCAAAGCGGAAGAACGCGGAGCAGACCCGATTGCTACAAGCTTTAACACGGCAAACAGCCTTTTTCAGCTCAACAAACTTCCGGAGGCAGCGGCGGCTTATCGCAAGGCGGTGAGCTTTTCGCAAGGGGAGTTTGCGCCTGCGCTTGCAAACTTGGCGGCAGTGCTTTACAGAATAGGCGAATATGCAGAAAGCATAGCAGTATATCGCAGAGCTTTGAGTTTAGACCCAAGCAACGCTTCTGCCTGGATTTATCTTGCAGAAGCCTATCAAAAAATCGGCGACAATGTGGGAGCTTTGCTCTCGCTCGAAAAAGCAAGGCAAATAGACTCCTCAGACATTTCTCTTGTTTATCAGCAAAGCGAAATACATATTGCAATGGAAGAATTTGAAGCAGCAGTAAATTTGGTTAGAGATGGGTATGCACAAAACCCCGAAGAAACGGATTTCCTTATATACTTAGGCGATATTTTCCGATTGAACAAAAATTTTTCCGAAAGCGCAGCCGCTTACAGAGAAGCGCTTTCCATTAACCCAAACAACAAAGAGCTGCTTTACAAACTGGCAGACTGCTTGGCAGAAGACGAAAAAAATTATCTTGCTATGGATGTGCTTAATCAAGTTTTGCAATTAGATTCTAACTTTACCGATGCCGCCATATTTTTGGGGAACTTGGCTTTTGAAACGGACTGGCTAGACAGAGCGGAGAATGCTTATTTGCTTGCAGGAAGGCGTGGCAACAACGAAGCTATTTACGGACTACAAAACATAGTGTATGAGTACATTCAGAAAAAACGCACAAACGAAGCTCGGCAAGCCATCAGAAAAATTTTAAATTTATATCCAAACAATGCGGAATTGAGAGCAGAATTTAATTCTCTTTTGGAAGGCGAATGAGTGAAAAAATAATAATATCTCCACTGGACTGGGGTTTGGGGCACGCAACAAGATGCACTCCGATAATACGCTCATTTTTGGAGCAGGGTGCAGAAGTTGAAATTGCAAGCGCAATTGCTCACAAAAAATTTTTCGCACAGGAATTTCCAAATTTAATATGGCACGAAGCTCCGTCTTATAATATAAAATACCCCAAACATGGCTGGCAAATGCCTTTTTGGATTTTTAGCCAAATGCCGCATATAAAAAAAATAATGCAAGAAGAAAATAAATGGCTTGCCTCGCTTTGCGAAAAACAAAAATACACGCAAATAATAAGTGATAATCGTTTTGGTTTTTTCAATAAAAAAATAAAATCTATTTACATAACGCACCAGCTGCGAATTGCCTTTCCGCAACCTTTTACCATTTTTGAAAAAATCGGTGAAGCATGGCACAGAGGCATAATGAAAAACTTCAATGAAATATGGGTCCCGGATTACACAGAATTCCCCGGTCTAGCCGGCAAACTAAGCCACCCGTCTTATAGCGATGAAAAAATAAAATACATCGGCCCATTATCACGTTTAACTTCAAAGTCTCTAGGGCACACCCCGCCCACCGCTCAACCAATCGACATTCTCGCTCTTATTTCCGGGCCGGAGCCGCAGCGTGTTTTTTTTGAGGAGTATGCTACTAAATTTTTGCTTGAAAGACCGGGGAATCATTGCATGGTTCGGGGGCTGCCGGGTGAGAGTGAACTTCCCGCTTTGCCTTTTCCGGTTTTCAATCATTTGTCTGCCGAGGACTTGAGGGAGAAAATTTTGCTCAGTCGCGTGGTTCTTTGCCGTTCCGGTTATTCTACGATTATGGATTTGGCCTTGCTAAAAGCAAATGCAATTTTGGTTCCAACACCCGGACAAACGGAACAAATTTACTTGGCAAAATTATGGGGAAAGTCTACCCGGTTTTGTATATTTAACGAATGAAAAAAAATGTTAGCATTAAGGCTAAAATTAAGAAAGTCGGAGAATATAATTTCCTTAATGAGCTCAAGCAAATTATACTGTCGGCAAGAAAGCAAGCATACTCAGCTGTAAATTTATCGCAAGTATGCGCTAACTGGTTGATAGGACAAAGGATTGTAGAGCAGGAACAGGCAGGGCAAAATAGGGCCGACTATGGTAAATATTTAATAAAATTAGTAGCTCAAGAATTAACAAATGAATTTGGGAATGGTTATTCAGAAACCAATATAAAAAGTTTTCGTAAATTTTATATTGAATTTCAAGATATTACAATAGGGCAGGCAGTGCCTGCCCAATCTGGTAATAAATTACAAGAAACGGAATGGTCAATAAAGCAAGCGTTGCCGGCTATTTTGTCTTGGACTCATTATGAACGCCTTATGCGAGTTACAAATCACAAGGCAAGAAGCTGGTATATGAAAGAAGCAGCCACTCAAATGTGGAGCTACCGAACTCTTGACCGTAATATTAGCACTCAATACTACGAACGTTTATTACTATCACAGGTAAAAGGTGGCGTTGAAAAAGAAATGAAGCAAAAGACAGCTGCTTTTCAGTCTGATAAATTAGAATTTATTAAAAATCCTACTGTGTTAGAATTTCTTGGCTTAAAGAATAATAAAGGGTATTCTGAAAATGATTTGGAAACGGCAATTTTGAATAATTTGCAAAATTTTCTGATGGAGTTGGGAAAAGGGTTTGCTTTTGTAGAAAGACAACAGCTTATTCGTACAGAAACAGAAGACTATCATATTGATCTCACGTTTTACAACTACATATTAAAATGTTTTGTGCTTTTTGATTTAAAAATAGGAAAAATTACTCACCAAGATGTCGGGCAGATGGATATGTATGTTAGAATGTTTGATGAATTGAAACGTAATAAAGGCGATAATCCTACCATAGGGATAGTGCTATGTTCGGAAACGGATTCTAATATAGCCCGTTATTCCATTCTGAAAGGAAGTGAACGACTTTTTGCTACTAAGTATCAGCTTTATTTACCTTCTGTGAAAGAGTTGCAAGAAGAAATAGAAAGAGAAACGGCAATTATCAAGATGCAATTAAAAAAACGTTATTGAGAGAAAAATGTTCACGTCTGGCAAAAAACTAATTTTATTTTTTTTAAGTTTACTTTTAGGATTCTTGCTGTCGCTTTTGATTCCGCTGCAGAGCAAAGACGACAATAGCAGAATTTTATTTGACAGCCAAGGGAAACTGCTGAGAGTTTGGCTGAATAAGGATGAACAATATAAGTTCCCTAAGAGCGAAAATATTTCGGAGAAATACAAAGTAGCGGTTTTGCATTTTGAAGATAAAAGATTCAATTGGCACTTTGGAATAGACCCTGCTGCGGTGCTTAGAGCGGTAAAGCAAAATGTGCAAGCGGGCAAAATTGAAAGTGGAGCGAGCACCATAACCATGCAGGTTGCAAGGCTAAAAAATCCGCGCAAGAGAACTTTTTTTGCAAAATTAAAAGAAGCGCACACTGCTCTGAGAATGGAGCTTTGGCAAAGCAAGGATGAAATTTTTGCAGAATATGCCGGCTTGGCTCCAATGGGTGGAAATGTGATTGGAGCAGAAACCGCATGTTGGAGATTTTTTGGCCATGGGTCGGAAGAAATCACTTGGGCGCAGGCTGCTCTTTTGGCGCTCCTCCCAAACCGTCCCTCCGCATTGAATTTGGGAAGAGAAAGAGAAAGGCTTTTAGAGCGAAGAAATAATTTACTCAAATCGCTTGCAAAAGCAGGGCATATTGATGCAGAGACTTTGGGTTCCGCTTTGCAAGAGCCTTTGCCTGTGATAAATGTGAATTGGAGATTCAGAACGCCTCATTATGCAGAAGCTGTTTTTTCGCAGTTTCCAAATCAAATTTTGCATGGAACAATAGACAGCAGGGTTCAGGAGCAGTTGGAACGAATTGCAAGGAATTACGGACAAAGAATAAGAGAGCGTTCAAATGTAAATATATCTGTGATAGTAACGGAAACTCAAACGGGAAAAATCAGAGCTTATCTCGGTTCGCTTGAATATTACGACACGCTTTCCAGAGGGATGATAGACGGTGTGCGTGCGCGTCGCAGCACGGGCAGCATTTTAAAACCGTTTTTATATGCGCTTGCAATGGAGCGCGGTCCTTATACGCCGGAGAGTTTAGTTGAGGATATTCCCTCATGGTTCAGAGGTTTTTCTCCTCATAACGCAGACAAAAGTTTTAGCGGAATTTTACCTTTTAAAGAAACTCTTAGCCGTTCCCTCAATGTTCCTCCGGTTAAAATTTTATCGGAATATGGGGTTGAAGATTTTCTTTTTTGGTTGAAAAGCGCGGGGCTTGGCGGTTTGTTTCGCTCGCCGGAAGATTATGGGCTTTCTTTGATTTTGGGTGGTGGAGAAGCTTCTTTGCTGGAGCTTGTGCCGCTTTACTCCATGCTTATGAACAATGGCAAAAGAACGGAATTGCAATGGCTTGAGGGTAATGTTTCGCAAAGAAATGAGCAGTTATTGCAGGAGTGGGCAGCTTATCACACTAGAGAAATTTTGACTTCGGTTGTGCGTCCGGATTTTGAGCAGTATTATTTGCAGTTTAACAATCAAGTTCCGGTTGCGTGGAAAACGGGCACTAGTTATGGTTCAAGGGATGCGTGGTCTATAGGTGTTAATGAGCAATGGACTATTGGCGTTTGGGTGGGAAATTTTGCGGGTGGCTCGGTGGCAAATTTGAGCGGCAGTTCTGCAGCGGCTCCGCTTTTATTTTCTTTGTTCAACAATCTAAGCGATAATAGCAAAGATTTGTGGAGTGGCACGCCAAATGCAGATTTTGAAGATGTTGAAATCTGTGGCTTTAGCGGCTACAAAGCAAAGCCCATTTGTCCTCATAAAAAAAACATTGCGCTTCCTGTAAACCGGCAGAATCAGCAATCTTGTTCGTTTCACAAGGAGATAATAATTTCAAAGAGTGGTTTTGCGGTTTGCAGTTTGTGCTGGAATGTAGAAGACACTTTGCGTATAGTTGAAGAATATTATACACCAGCAGTTAGGAGTCAGCTCAGAAGAATCGGCAGGGAGCCCAAAGCGGAGACTTTGCATAATCCGCATTGTTTTGCGCAAAAAGCAGAAACTCAATTTTCCATTATTTACCCCGAAAGCGGTGCAAGGCTTTTTTTACCGAGCAAAGATGTTCTGAGCGAGATGGGTTTTGTAGCGATTGCTGCGCATAAAAACCGCGATGCGGAGCTGCAATGGTTTTTAAACGGAGGTTTTTTAGGCAGCACAAAGGGAGAGCATAAAATGGCGGTGACAGTTGGCAACGGTGAACATCGCATAGGCGTTCAAGACTCGCTGGGAACATATTTAGAAGCAAGGTTTAGGGT
>JAITUM010000095.1 GCA_031286305.1 Candidatus Fibrimonadaceae bacterium
TCTATGGGGGAAAGAACATTTGAAAGCCGTTTTGAGACAGTAGGGGCAGCTCGCCGTGGCTGCCCAGCAATGAATGCTGCCAGAAAACATTTAGGGAGGCGCATTGATAAAGTCAGGAGCTAAAATTACAAGCCCTTCTGTTATTCTTTCATTCGCCATAAATGCTTCCGATTTGTAAATATAGAATTTTTACCTCTCATCGCCTACTCTTTTACCCGATTTTCGGCTTTTTCGGTGTTTATGTTGAATATAAAAAGTTGTAGCGACAGCCGTTGTTGCCATCCCGAATGAGTTCATAGAAGTTTTCGGTTATTGGAAAGATGGTGAAGCTATTAAACCTATGAAGGTTTACTAAAAAAGTACTCTTGAAAAACAAGCTACCTAATAAGGACAGTCTATTTTTATATGAAGAAGTGGCGATTTTTGAAAAATATTGCGAAATTTCGCAATATTCAGCGATTTGTTTAAGAAAGCAGGGCAAACGCATTTAAATTTTCTTTGTAGCTGTTTCTGCGTTTGCTAATCATTGTTTCTGGTCCAGGCCCGCCTTGTCCCTACAAAGCGGACACGGATTTTGATTTTTCAACATTTGGCATAGTTAAAACCCTCTAAAGATTTTAAAGAGTTACTAACTCTCATGCCATATTGCAATGTCAATCCCAATCGCGCGTCCCAATTTATTTTTCTATATTCCAATTAACCAAAAAATGGAGACAATATGGTTACGATAATTAGTATAGTTACAGTTGTTCTGCTGGTGATTATAGTCATTAGCTTATACAATTCAATGGTAAAATTACGCAACAATCGGGAAAATGCTTTTGCCGATATTGATGTTCAGCTAAGGCAACGGCATGATTTGATTCCCCAGCTGGTGGAAACCGTGCGCGGTTATGCAAAGCATGAGAGTTCAACTTTGCAGGCGGTGGTAGAGGCTCGTAATGGAGCAATGCAGGCAAGCTCCATAAATGAAAAAATTGCTGCTGAGAATCAACTAAGTTCCGCATTGCAAGGCTTAAAAGTAACGGTTGAAAGGTATCCGGATTTAAAAGCAAACCAAAACTTTATGCACTTGCAAGAAGAGATTTCCGATATCGAAAACAAGCTCGCAGCCAGCCGCCGCTTCTTCAACTCTGCAACCAAAGAATACAACAACCGAATTCAAACATTCCCCGCAAATGTTTTAGCAGGAATGTTTAACTTCCAAAGAGAAACATTCTTTGAATTAGGTGCAGAACGAGCCACCATAAGCGAAGCTCCAAAAATTCAGTTTTAATATTAATCATTATGAAGTACGTTGGTATAGCTACACAGCAAGCAAGCAATAACAGAAAATCGGTGATGCTTCTGCTCGCTTTTCCGTTGCTTATGTTTGCATTATTGTATGCCGGTTGTTATATATTGGCAATGGCTAATGAGTACGATGTTGTTTCGCTCGCAAATAGCTTGTTCTTTTCTTCTGCTCCATTTGTTGCCGTTGCTATTTTATTGTGGTTTATAATCGCTTATTTTGCGAATGTCTATATAATCGACAAAGCTACCGGGGCACAAACACTGCAGCGCAAAGAGAATAAGCGGGTGTATAACTTGGTGGAAAATCTTTGTATTTCTTGCGGAATGACCATGCCCAAAGTTCATGTTATTGAAGACTCTGCCTTGAACGCTTTTGCCAGCGGTGTAAGCCAAAAATCCTACACCATAACCTTAACTCGCGGAATTATCGACACGCTCGATGACAAAGAACTCGAAGGAGTTATTGCCCATGAACTTTTGCACATTCGCAATAACGATGTTCGCGTACTTGTAATTTCAATTGTCTTTGTTGGAATTTTTGCAATGCTTGGGCAAATCTCTATGCGTCTGTTGGTCTCTTCCGGCAGGCGTGCTGGCAGAAACAGGAATAATGCAGCTGGTGCTTTGCTTATAATGCTTTTGGTGGTGGCTCTTGTAAGCATAGGTTATGGCATTTCGATGTTAATGCGCTTTGCAATTAGCCGCAAGCGAGAATATATGGCAGATGCGGGTGCGGCATCCTTAACAAAAGACCCTGGCGCCTTAGCAAGCGCTTTGCGTAAAGTTTCCGGGAATTCTGTTTTGCAAAAAGAACAATGTGAATCCATTGCTCAGTTATTTATTGAACACAAGCAACCAAAAAAGGGAATCAAAGCAATGTTCTCAGGCTTATTTGCAACCCATCCGCCAATTGAGAAACGAATTGCAACGTTGGAACAGTTCTGATTAATACATTCCGTCGTCGTCGAAGGCTGGTGGAGGAGGGGAGCCACCGTATGGATCGCCCTGAATCTCTGTTAGCCTTGAAGCATTTGTCCAGTCAACACCCCTGTGCGTTGTGGGGTCAATTTCTTCCCACTTCAAACGGGTAATAACTTCGCCGGTCTTGTAATCTATGTATTCCCAAGTTAAACCGCCGTCAAATTCTTTGTCTGGAGGCCCCCAAAGAAGGTTAACAAGGTTTTTGTTCATGCCCTCGGTTACATATCCGGCTAAAAAGTATTTTTTCAGCTTAGGATCTATACCAAAGCCCTCTTGCACAACATGATAGTCGCGCTCGTCTGCCTTAATGCCGCTCCTTTTGATTAGAATGGGCGATTGCTGTTTGCTGGCGCAAGATATCAATGCACTGGCAGCCAATATTGCTAAAAGAATTTTTTTCATGTTTTAAAAATAGTATTTTTCTGTCTGTGCGAAAATTTTTTTTGATTTTAACCTTATTTTGCAGCAGTTTTGCGTATAATGCGCCTTTTTTGGTGTTTGGACCAAACATAGAGTATGGAGCATTTGGAGCTGCAGCCCCAGCAGATGTGAAGGGAGCTTTTGTTCCACAGGCAAATGTGAACTTTGAATTTTCATGGATTGAGCCTCTAAGCTCAGATCGTTATGGTATTTGGGTGCCAAACAAAACAAATTACATGAGGTTTTTTGCCGGCACCGAACTTTCTCCTTTTTACGGAGCTGTGAGGTTAGGGCTTGGTTTTGCTCCTTTGCCGCCCCCTTTTGCTGTTTTAGAACTCCGCTTTGTTTATTCAAACGAAAATTTGTTTTGGAGCGATGTTGAAATGCCAATGAAACCCAATGAGGAACCTTTTACAGGTGAAGTTTGGAATGCAGGGTACATGTTTGACCGCTTTTATAACCGCTCGGCGTATACACAAATACATAGCTTTGATACGCAGCTACTTGGAAAATATATTTCGCCAAAGTTTACAACTTCTTTTTTGTTTAGCTTTGCTCTTATAGATATAAATTCGGACTACGACAAAAAAAGCTTTGACTATATGCGCGGCATCCCGCTTTTTAGCAGGGACTATGTGGTTAGCAATGAGTTTTTGTTTGTTTATAATTTTGGGCGAAATTTTTCGTGGAGCACGGAATATTCCGCCGTATTTTCCGGAAGGCGGTTTCATTTTTATTCCCCATTTGAATCTTACGACAAAGAAGCTCTCTCCTATTATATTATAGCATCCGGCCCCTTATGGAGATTTGACAATGACCGCTCTTATTTCTCTATTATCCCCGGCTTCTTTGCCCGCTACAGCGATGATAATAGTTTTAGCGACTCCATTAAGGAGAAAATTTTGTTAACAATTGAGTACAAACGTTTTTGGGATTTTAGATTTGGAAAGCAATAAACAAAAAATTCTTGACCGCATAACAACAGCTTGCGAAGCTTGCGGTAGAAGCTCTACGGATGTTCGCCTTGTTTGGGTTAGCAAAGCGCGACCGGTTTCTGCAGTGGAGAATGCCATAGCTGCAGGGGCAAGGGATTTTGGCGAGAATAGAGTGCAAGAGGCTTTGGAAAAATTTTTGCCGCAAAGAGAGGGTATTGTTTGCAGAATAATAGGACCTGTGCAAAAAAATAAATTGCGCAAGGCGGTGCAGGTTGCGCAAGCAATAGACACCGTTGCAGATTTGGAAAGCGTGCAAAAATTAGAGGCTCTGTGTGAAGAGGCAAACAAAAATTTAGAGATTCTTTTTCAAGTGAACGCCTCGGAAGAAGCCACTAAAAGCGGTCTTTCTATGGCAGAGGCTTTTGATTTTTTAAACAAGTTGCCGGAGCCTAAGAGGCTTGTTTACAAGGGTTTAATGACAATAGGAAAAAATACAGGCAACCCGGAAGACTCTAGAATTTGCTTTGCTTTTTTAAGAAATTTAAGGGATGAACTTTTCAACTCATCGCCAAAATTTTCAAACTTCACCGAACTCTCAATGGGCATGACTGATGACTTGGAAGTGGCAATATCAGAAGGCGCAACAATGGTAAGGGTAGGAACAGCGTTGTTTGCATCCCAGCTAACGAACCACCCTTAGCGTTTCCTTTTTCTGAATGAATAAAACTCTGACAATGTACAATCACATTAACTCACGGTCTTATCGACAACTTGTATGATAAAGAACCCATCCAATTGAACAGCGCATTGCAATGCTGGAACAATTTTAATTTCTATATTCCTCACATGGCAGTAAATTTTCCTTCTAGAAAAGACAACCTTGTTATAGAGGTTATTTCCCCTTTGATTGAACGCGGCAAATACGCTGTTCATAGAGAACCGGGCGGTTCGGTGACCGTTCAAGCTGATATTTTTAGGCATAGCCACGAAAAATACGAGGCAGCTGTAGAATATAAGCACTCCTCAGAAAAAAAGTGGAAACAGGCTCACATGAAATTCGTTGATAACGATTTGTGGGAAGGAACATTTACAGTTCAAAAATTGGGCTACTACCAGTACAAGATTGTTGCTTGGACAGTTGCCCCAACAGACGTTCCAACCGAAAGCGAAGTTTTTGAGGTGAGGGTAGACCCCTTGTACGCTAGAGTAGGAACCTGGTATGAGATGTGGCAAAAAAGCCAAGGCAAAAATCCGAATAAATCCGCAACTTGGGCAGATTGCATTGGTCGTCTCGATTATGTTGTTTCCTTAGGTTTTGATACTGTTTACTTGGTGCCCTTCCACCCCATAGGCGAAACAAACCGCAAAGGCGCAAACAATGCGCTCAAAGCAAAACCCGGCGAACCGGGTTGCCCTTACGCCATTGGCAGCAAGTATGGTGGGCATTTTGCAATAGACCCGGAGCTTGGAACAATGGAAGAGTTTGAGGCCTTTGCTGCTGCTTGCAAGCAACGCGGTTTAAGGCTTGTTATGGACTTGGCCCTGAATTGCAGCCCGGATCATCCTTATGTTAAGGAACACCCCGAGTGGTATTTCCATGAACCGGACGGCACAATTAAATTCGCAGAAAACCCACCCAAAAAATACGAAGACATTTATCCCTTTGACTACTATAACGAGAACTTTAAAGCCTTGTGGGAAGAAATTAGAAAGATTATAATGTTTTGGGCAGATAAAGGTTTTGATATTTTCCGCGTGGATAACCCGCACACAAAACCGTTCCCGCTTTGGGAGTGGATCATTCGCTCTATTAAAGAGGAGCGTCCGGAGTTGGTATTTTTAGCAGAGGCATTTACGCGCCCCAAAATGATGAAGCGGCTCGGCAAAATCGGCTTTGATATGAGCTACACTTATTTTTCGTGGCGTACTGAAAAGTGGGAATTTGAAGAGTATTTTAGGGAGCTAACCGGAAAACCCGTTTCCGAGTATATGCGAGGAATTTTATTCCCCACAACGCCTGATATTTTTCCGGAATATTTTGCAAACCAGGGGCCGCCTATTTTCAAACTTCGTTATTTTTTAGCGGCAACGCTTTCCAGTTTAACGGGAATGTATAATGGTTATGAGCTTTGCGAAAATGAAAAGAACCCAATAAAAGAGGAGCTTTATCATAGCGAGAAGTATCAGTACAAGGTGCATAACTGGAACAGTCCCGTTAATATAAAGGATTTTTTGCGTAAGGTAAATTTTGCTCGCAAGCAAAATAGCGCTTTGCAGGAATATGATAATTTGCGTTTTCACTTTGCAGAAAATTCAAACATAATGGTTTATAGCAAACGCGATTGGCAAAATGGGAACACCGTGCTTTGCATTGTAAACTTGAATGTGAAAAAAGTTGAAAACTCCTATGTGCATTTAAACCTAGCAGAGCTGGGTCTAACAGATGGTCAGGGTTACACAATTAGGGATTTGCTGTCTGGGCAAAACTTTTTGTGGCGTGGCTCAAAGAATTACATTGAGCTGGATCCGGAAAAGGAACCTTGCCATTTATTTGTTGTGGAAAATGGCGTAGGGTAACCGCCAGCGGTTACACCCTTTGAATAGAATGCATCAAAAGCGGGATGCCTTCCAAGGATTTTGTTGCGCGGCGGGTTAAGATGCAGGGGAAACTGCGTCCGGAGCGGCTGCGCATTTTGGTTTGCAAAACATCGTCGTGCTCCGGGACGTTCCTCAAAATACGGTTAAGCTCATCTTCGTGGCGGTACAAGTCGCACAGGTAATGCCACTTTATTTCGCCCGGCTCAAAGCCAAACATTTTGCAGAATCGCTCATTAGCGGTCAATATACGACCGGCGCGATTAGATATGCAAACTGCATCTTCTGCTTCATAAATGCTTTCGTCTATGGTCATAGCGCCTCCGTGTTAAGTGAAAGTCCGTCAATAGCAAAAGAAACTTGCGATTTACCTAAGTAAACCGGCAATTTGGAGTATGGCAAAACCGCTGAGATTTTCTCTTCTCTAGCCACCACAGCACCATCTTGGTAAAGCGTTAAATAGCGACCGTCCCATTTTGCTTTTATTAAAATCCACGAACCTGCTTCAACAGCTTTTTTTGATAAAACAGCTTTTTTGCAGTCAAAAGCAGAATTTTCGTCTGTTAAAAAGAAGGCAAAGGCAGGAGCTTCCGTTTCACATGCACCGTTCAAAAGGGAGAGGCTAAATTCCGAGGGTAGCGCGGCATCTTCTGCGCTGAATTTACCTATCAAATTATGCGGCATATCGGACTTTTCCGGCAAGTTGTCTATTTTGAACCATGCGCTGATTTCAAAAGCCCTTACCAGAGAAAATTTTCCGTCGTATTCCGAGGCTATGTAGCTGCTCGGATTGAAAGCAAGCGCGGTTTTGCTTTGACCGTCTCTGCCAATAACAGGCAAAACTTCGTTGCGAGCGAGGGCGTTGGTTTCTTCGCTTGTGCCGCCTGCCACTTTTTTTGTACCTGTGCAGGCTGTTGCAAATAACGCTAATAAAATTAATGCTAATTTCATTTCTTTACCTCCTTTGAAAGTGGAAATAATTGCAAATTCATTCTATATACAGATTCTTCTTCACTTTCGCTTTGTGCTGCTATTTCCTTTATTCTGCGTCTAAAATTTGCCAGCTCTGCTTTGACAGCTTCAAAACCTTTTTTAGATAAACCCATTGTTATGCCGGAAATATCTCGTTCTTCTTTTGAAATATTTTCCAATGCTGTGACTGCAAGGGTTGCCATATTTTCATGATGTTTGCGAACAGCCATTGAACTTATATTTTCGCCGGTTGTTAAATGTTTGCTTGTTTGGCGATATTTGCCATTGGAATCTTTTTCCAGCAAGCCTAATTTTAGCAAAAGAGCAATGGAAGCCTTCACCTGCGGCATGGGAATTTTGGGAACCAGTAATTTTGCTATTTCGCTTTCTGATGATACATTTGAGGCTAATTCTCGTATCACGGAGTGGTACCATTCTTTATAATAGTCATATAAGTTAGCTTCTACAATCTGGTTTTTGCAAAGAGCGGCAATTTTGCGCATATCGTTAAAGAGTTTTTGTTTTTTTGCATTGTCTGTTTCGTGGGTAAAGGCTACCAAAAGCCTGAAAAACTCTTGCTCCTTATTGGTTAAACCTAGCGCCAACCCAACTCTTTCAATACCTTCTTCACTAAGCGAGCTTTTTTTCTCTGCAACTAATTTTAAGAAAACAGGGGAGGCATAACCGGCTCTTTTTGCAAATTCCCGCCAAGAAAAGCGGCTGGAAGCCTTTTTCTCGGCAAAAGCATCGCACATAAAGGTGCGGTAATCAGAATAAGCAAAAACACTTGGCATACGATTATAATATAGATAATTTCTCAATGGATGATACAAAAAAAATGATTTCATGATACATTTTTCGTATTTTTCTCACTTTTATGTGATATTGGCGGGTATCTAAGGGGAATTTTTCCTGTTTTCGTCAGTTTTGATTACTAAGATTAAAACAAATCCAACCCTTTGCCTCTGGCCTCTTCTATTGGGGTGAGCGGTTTTTCTTCTTTTCTGCTTAGCGTGTCTCTTAGCTTTTGCTGCTTTTCAAAGTTCTCTTGCAAAAAGGCGCTTTGCTTTGATTTGTTTAAAATGGACTCTGCTACAAAAACTGCTTTGCCGGCATCCGGCACATAAACAACGGATTGGTTTCCGGCAGGCGCTATTTTTACAGCGGTATGCAAAGCGGAGGTTGTAGCTCCGCCTATTATAACGGGAATGTTGAGATTTTCTTTTGAAAGGGTTTCCACAACAAAACTCATCTCTGCAAGGCTTGGCGTGATGAGACCGGAGAGACCAAGCAAATTTGGAGAATGCTCTTTTACCGCTTCCAAAATTTTCTCCGCAGGGCACATAATACCAAGGTCTATGATTTCATAATTATTGCAGGCAAGCACAACCGCTACTATATTTTTTCCAATGTCGTGCACATCGCCTTTTACGGTGGCTAATAATATTTTGCCTGCCGTGGAGCGGGACTCCGCTGTGGGCGTATTTATATGAGGTTGCAAAACGGCTACGGCTTTTTTCATTACTCTAGCACTTTTTATAACTTGCGGCAAAAACATTTTTCCTTCGCCAAACAGTTCGCCAACCTTGTTCATGCCGTTCATCAAGGGTTCTTCTATGACTTTTAGCGGGCTGCCCAAGGCAATGCGCGCTTCTTCCGCATCGCTTTCTATAAAGGTATCTATGCCCTTGACCAAAGCATGAATGAGGCGTTCTTCAATCGGCAATTCACGCCATGCAATGGTATTGTCCGTTTTTTCATTTTTTCGTTCCCGTATATTTTCCGCATAAGCCAACAACCGATCGGTGGCATCTTCTCTTTTGTTGAAAATTAAATCTTCAATTAAATCTCGTTCCAAAATTGGAATATCATCGTAAATGGGGAGCGCGCCTGCATTTACAATGCCAAAGCCCAGCCCGGCTTTTGCAGCGTGATATAAAAAACAGGAGTGCATGCTTTCGCGAATAGCATTGTTTCCTTTGAATGCGAAACTCAAATTTGAAATTCCGCCAACAATGTTTGCATGCGGCAAGTTTGCTTTTATAAATTTGCAGGTTTCTATAAAATCCTTTGCATAGTTTGCGTGCTCTGCAATGCCTGTGCCAATGGAGAGAACATTTGGGTCAAAGAAAATATCGCATGGATTGAAGTCCAATTTTTGGGTTAGTAAATCGTATTGTCTTTTGCAAACTTCCACCCTTTTTTCATAAGTGCCGGCTTGCCCTTCTTCATCAAAGGCCATGCACACAAGAGCAAAACCCATTCGCTTTACTTCTTTGGCTTTTTCCAAAAAAGCCTCTTCGCCTTCCTTTAAGCTGAGCGAATTTACAATGCCTTTCCCCGGAAAGCATTCCATTCCGGCAACCAAAACTTCAAAGTCTGAGCTATCAAGCATAATTGGGCATTTTGCCGCTGCAGGTTCAGAAACATAGAGGTTCACAAAGTGCCGCATTTTTTCTTTTGAATCCAGCAAACCGTCATCAACATTTATGTCTATAATTTGAGCGCCGTTTTCAATTTGCTGAACAGAAATGGCTATTGCTTCGCTCCAGTTATTTTCCCGAACCAGCCTTGCGAACTTAAGGCTGCCAGCCATGTTGTTTCGCTCGCCTATATTTATAAAATTGCTATTTTCCGTGATTTCAAGGGGTTCCAATCCTGCCAGCCTTGTTATTTTTGGGATTTCTGAGATTTTCCTTGTGGTTTTACCTTGCACAGCACGCTTCATTGCGGCTATTGTTTCGGGGGTTGTTCCGCAGCAGCCGCCTATTATATTTACCCATTTGTTTTCGGCAAATTTTTCAATGTGTTTTGCCATGCTTTCGGGCGTTTCGTCGTAGCCACCGAGTGGGTTTGGCAAGCCTGCGTTTGGGTATGCGCTAACAAAAATATTTGCAATCCGAGAAAGCTCAGCAATGTGTGCGCCCATTTCTTCTGCGCCAAGTGCACAATTTAAGCCAACGCAGAATAAATCATAACCGCAAATTGAATTCCAAAATGCTTCCATGGTTTGCCCGGCGAGTAGCCGCCCGGAAGCATCGCTTATTGTTCCGGAGACCATAACGGGAACTTTGAGTTTTCGTTCTTCTTGTTCAAGCGATGCCGCATAAAGTGCAGCTTTGCAGTTGAGCGTGTCGAATACGGTTTCTATTAAAAGAATATCTGCGCCGCCGTCTAAAAGACCTTTTATTTGTGTTTGGTAAGCGTTTGCAAGTTCTCTGAATGTAATTTCTCTATCTGCAGGGTCTTCTACTTTGCTTGCCATGCCTGCTGCTTTGGCCGTTGGACCAATGGAGCCCGCTACGAATCCCTTGCCGAATTTTTCAACGGCTCGTTTTGCAATTTCTGCGCCTGTTTTGTTTAGTTCATAGTTTCCGCTGGAATTGAATGTGCAGGTTTCTATTATATCTGCGCCTGCTTCCAGGTATTCGGTGTGGATGCGTTCTATATCGTTTGGGTTGGAGAGCACCAAGGCATCTCCGCCGGTCAAGTTGAATCTTTGAAGCATTGTTCCCATTCCACCATCAAGTAGCAAAATACGTTCTTGAGCAAGGGAGAGCAGGGTAGAGTAAGCAGTAGTAGGTCGCATGGCGGTAATGTAGAAAAATGTTGGGTTTTAATATGGGGGAATACTCCCCCTCGCTGCAAACGCTTTACGTGGCAAAGGGGCAGACACATAGGTACTGCCCCATAGGCACTAACACAACCTCATTTTAACTCATAAACCTGCAAAAAATATCATTTTTTCTGGACTGCCACGCACTTCGCATGATTCGCCAGCGATATGCTAAGCTACAATAACCCAAACTTTTGTTTCGCTTCGGTCAAAGAAACGCCGCTATCCAAAAGGGCAAACAACTCCCTAGTCCGTTCTTCGCGACCTTTAGCTTCGCCAATGGCAACGCCTCGCGCCTCGCCCTGCTCCTCTGCATAAGCCAACTGAGCGTGGCGGTCGTTCTTGCCCATGAAACGAGATAAATATTGATCATACTCCATAGAAGTAAAATTAGAAAATTCAGCGCGGGTGTATAAACGGTCAAGAAGATCATTTTTGAAATGTGCGGGCTTTTTGTCAAATTCGTGAGCATGGCGAAGCGAGTAAATGAGCTGGTCACCAAAGCTCTCGCATTCATTGACGCCTTTCCTAAAACGAGGCAGCACCACAAAAGCAAGGTTGAGGTAGTTGTATCTAACATTGAGATTCTCATCGTTGCGTTGCGAGATGTATTGCACTACCCCATTGCAGTCTGGACCAAAGTCCATATCAAAGTCGAGGAAGTTGAGAGAATAGTGATTGGGGAAGTTGAAATCCCAAGCTATGCCTTTTTTGCCGGAGCTAGCTATTGAGGTGCCGGAATAAAAGATGGCTCTTTGGATGAAGTGCTTTTGGGGCAATATTTGCATCTCGGTTATGAACCTGTTGCCTTCGGCATCTTGACAGTGTATGTCTAGAACGGCATCTCTGTCTGTTGGCGTTTGTCCTGGTATGTAAGG
>JAITUM010000173.1 GCA_031286305.1 Candidatus Fibrimonadaceae bacterium
ATGGGGGAAAGAACATTTGAAAGCCGTTTTGAGACAGTAGGGGCAGCTCGCCGTGGCTGCCCAGCAATGAATGCTGCCAGAAAACATTTAGGGAGGCGCATTGATAAAGTCAGGAAAAAGCATTGTTTTTAAGCAGATTTAGTCGTTTATTTGTGCAGTTCCCCATACCCCACACCCCATACCCTATACCCAAGCGAGTAAATCAGCAGTATTTACTATATTACCAGCTCTATGGCTGCGCAAATTCCTCTGTGGATAATACCCTTTTTCCCTTTGCTGGGGGCTTTAACGCTTGGGGCTATAGCTTTGGCACGTTCCAAAAGCGAACAGCCTGCGCCGGAAGCTTATATAGGAGCACTTGCCGTATTTTTTCCAATGCTCTCCTTTGTTGCAACAGCAATGTTTGCAATCGATATGCCAAAAGACGGAGTTTACGCCGAAACCCTAGGCAACTGGATTTCCATTGGCAATTTCACAATAAGTTTTGGTTTTTTATTCGACTCGCTAACAAGAACAATGCTCTTGTTCATAACAGGCATAACAACGCTGATAGTATTCTACTCCATTGGCTACATGAAAGGCGATAGCGGCTACACGCGATTTTTATGCTATTTGAATTTGTTCCTGTTCTCAATGATAGTTTTGGTGCTTGCAGACTCTCTGCCGCTAACTTTCCTCGGGTGGGAAGGCGTGGGGCTTTGCTCATATTTGCTGGTGGGTTTTTGGCACAAAGATCTGCAAAACTGCAAGGCTGCAAACAAGGCGTTTTTGGTTAATAGAATTGGAGATGTAGGCTTTTTGCTCGGAATATTCGGTTTAATCTATATAGGCGGAACACCGCTTTTGAATTATGCAAACTTGAATGAGCAAATACCTCTGATTCACTTTTCTTCCGAACTGGTTTATGCAATTTTAATATCTGTTGCCCTGTTTCTGTTCTTTGCTTGCACCGGAAAAAGTGCGCAAATACCCTTGCTTACATGGCTCCCAGACGCAATGGCCGGTCCAACTCCGGTCTCTGCCCTTATACACGCGGCTACAATGGTGACAGCCGGCGTCTATTTGATGGCAAGGCTCAATTTGCTGTTCGCTTTCACGGAAGTGGTGCTGATTATTGTGCTTTTAACAGCCATTGCAACATCTCTTTGGGCTGCCATAGCAGGCTTGATGCAGCACGATATCAAAAAGATTTTGGCATATTCTACAGTTTCGCAGCTTGGTTTTATGTTTATGGCTGCGGGCGTTGGTGCATTTGATGTGGCCATTTTCCATGTGTTCACGCATGCGTTCACAAAAGCAGCGCTGTTTTTGGGAGCAGGCTCGGTTATACACGCACTCGGCGGCGAGCAGGATGTTCGTAAAATGGGTGGGCTTGCTTCTAAACTGCCCTCAACATTTTTGGTTATGCTCGTTGCATGGGCAAGCTTAATAGGGTTGCCGGGGCTGGCTTGCTTTTGGAGTAAAGATTTGATTTTAGAGCGAGTTCATGAATTTGGTTCGGTGTTTTTTTATGCAGCCCTCTTCACCGCCTTGCTAACTGCCATTTACATGACACGTTTAATGGTGCTGGTGTTCTTTGGCAAATTCAGAGGGAACAGCAAAGTTGCAATGCATGAGTCTCCTTTTACAATGCAGCTTCCAATGTGGATTTTGGTGATAGGTTGCATTTTTGCGGGTTACATTCAAAGCGAACACTCAGCTTTGTTTTTCAGTGTAACGGGTTGCGGAGCAGCGATAATAGGGCTTGTGTTTGCGGCAATCTATTTCCGCAAAAAAATTCCAAAATATCCCGGGCATGATGAGCTGGTTGGTTTTACCAAAACTTGGACTTTTGTATTTGATAAACTGAATTTTGTTCTTGTTATTTTGCCTGTTCGCATAGCGATGTTTATTTTAGATTTGGTGAATAGATTTTTGCGAATTAAAATGGTTGTTATAGGGGCAATTCCTGTTATTTGCGCAGAAGGTTTGAGATTTATGCAGGCCGGCAAATTGCGAGTGCAGCTTGCCTTGTCTGTGATTGGTTCTGTTATTGTGATTTATGGGCTGGTGTTCTTTATAAGGTGATTTCATGTTAGTATTATTTTTGCTCATTTTGCCTTTTCTTTGCTCCGGCTTAATGCTGGCCTCATCTTCAAGAGATGCGAACTCATCATTTCGCACGGGGGTTTTGTGCACAGCAAAACCGCTCCTTTTGGCAACCGCGCTGATTTTTATGGGTGGGCAGCAAATAGAGAGTTCCTGGTTTTCTTTTTTGGGACTTGACATTGAATTTTCGCTTTATGGGCACGGGCTTTCGCTTTGGATGGTTTGGCTCACAACCCTGCTGTGTTTTTTGGCTTTTATCTATTCCAAATCTGCTTTAAGTTTGGGAATAAAAAAGTTTGCAGTGTGTTTGCTTGTTTTAGAAGGCACAATGATAGGCGCGTTCCTGTCCGCTCAAAATCTAGTGCAGTTTTTATTTTTCTTTGAAGCCATGATTTTGCCTACAGCTATTTTGATAGCCTTGTATGGGGGGCTAAAAAGGCGGCGAGCTGTTATAACATTTTCTCTTTACACCTTGTCCGGCTCCATTCCCTTGCTTGTAGGCGCGTGGTATTTAATAGCAAAGGCCGGTAGCGATAATATTTTTGCCATTGCAGAAACTTTGAAAACCCTGCCCCCAGCCACTCAAACTTTTTGGTTTATAGCCTTTGCAATATCCTTTGCCGTAAAAACCCCCATATTTCCATTCCACAGCTGGCAGGGCATAAGTTATTCTGAAGCGCCTTATCCGCTTTCTGCAATTCTTTCCGGTGTAATGTCCAAGGTTGGAGTTTTTGGTTTTGCAGCATGGGTAATTCCAATATTTTACGAACAGGTTTTTGAATATGATTTATACCTAATCTCCTTTGCGCTTTTCTCTGCGCTTTACGGAGGCATTCTTGCACTTAGGCAAACAAATGTAAAAAGACTTTTGGCGTTTAGCTCAATGTCGCATTTGGGTTTGGCCGTGGCTGGGTTGTTTTGCCTTGATGAGGTTGTGGATGCCGGCGTTGCAGTTATGCTTGTGGGGCATGGTTTAACAGCTAGCGGGCTTTTCTTTTTTAGCGGTATTGTGCAAAGATGGACGGGCAGCACAAATATAAAACACTTTGGTGCTTTTGCTTCAACAAATCCGGTCTTTGCTTCGATTTTTGGTTTTTTGAGCATTGCGGCCATTGCGGTTCCTTGCACAGTCGGTTTTGTAGGTGAGCTTTTGGTTTTGCAGGGTTTGTTTAATTCCGGTTTTGCATTCTTTGCCGTGATAGGCGGTATGTGCATTATATGCACTGCAGCTTATATGCTAAGGTTAATGAAAAATGTGCTGTTTGGGCCTGTTCCGGAATCAAGCAGAATTTCGCTTTTCAAATTAGAAGCGGTGGCGGCAGTTCCGATTATAGCTCTGATACTTTATTTTGGTTTGCACCCCACTCCTATTTTGAACTCCTTTGAAAACAAGGAAGAGATGCCGGTTTTAATTGAGCTGAAAAACGATTTGGAGGAACATGATTGATATAAAAATTCTTTTACCGGTTATTGCTGTTGTTTTGGGCGGCATATTCGCTTTGCTTGCCGAATCTTTTTTGAGCCGGGACGGAAAGCACAATTTGCCGTGGATAAATATTTTCTTTTTAGCGATTGCAACATGTTTTGTTAAAGTAATTTCCGGAAATTTCAGCGACCCGTGGCATTTATTTTTAATGGATGGTGTTAAGGAAGTGTTTCTTTATGCGGTTATTTTGTGTACCGCAATTGGAACCGCCGCATTGCAAAATACTTTAAAAAGCAAGAACACCGAGTGTGGGGAAGCTTACTCGCTTCTAATGTTCTCTGCTGCAGGTATTATGCTGATGGTTCTCTCTGCGGATTTTATGCCTTTATTTTTGGGAATGGAATTGGCTTCCTTCCCGATTTATGTGCTTGTGGCTATGAATCGCCGCTCAAGAGAAAGCAACGAGGCGGCATTTAAATATTTTATCAGCGGCGCGGTAATGAGCGCGGTGTTTTTGTATGGGATGGCCATGTTCTACGGCGCAACGGGCAGCACTTTGATTAGCGGCGATGTTTTGAAAGGGCGCGAAACCATTTACCAAGTTGCGATTTTCATGCTGTCTTTAGGATTGCTGTTTAAGGTTGGAGCCTTCCCCTTGCATTTTTGGGTTGCAGATGCATATACAGGTGCGCTTGCGGCGGTAACCGGTTATATGGCGGCGGTTGTCAAGATTGGTGCATTTTTGGCTTTTGGTGCGTTGTGGCTTAGTTTGTTTAACAGTTCTGCTCCGTTGGTTATTGCTCGCGAGGCGATTTTATTTTTGTGCCTTGGTGTAGCTTCCATTGCGGTTGGTGCTCTTACGGGTCTTTCTCAAATTTCTGCAAAGCGTATTTTGGCTTTTAGTGCGGTTGCAAATGCGGGTTTTATATTACTGGGTTTTTGCTATCCGTATTTTGCAAATTTGCAAGAGATGGATTTGAGTTCGGCGTATTACTTTTTGCTCACTTATGCCATTGGTTCAATAGGCGCGTTGGCAGGTATTTCTGCGTTTATGAACGGTGAGAGCGACAACTTGGACGATTTGCGTGCGGCAGCGCGCAACAAGCCTTTTCTTGGCTGTTGTGTAAGCGTGTGTTTGGGTTCGCTTGCAGGTTTGCCTATAGCGGCGGGTTTTTTAGCCAAGTTCAGAATTTTTGCCAGCCTTATCAGCGCTTCTTTTGAAACGAGAGCGGTTTTTGGCATAACAGTAGCGGCATTTGTTTTAGCTATTATTTCTGCTGCTTATTATATTCGCATAATTTATTTTCTGTGGAGCTATTCCGGCAATGTTCCTGTGCAAAAAAACAATAAGGTTTCATCTTTGCTCAGTGCAACTATTGGAGTAGCGGCAATATCTCTGATAGTGTTAGCTGTTTGGATACCGTTTGCCTAACAAACTAGAACAATTCAAAGTTCCGCTTTTGCAGAAAAACAATATTCCGGAAGTGATAGAGAAACTTCTGGGGAAAAAGATTTTTAATGTGCAAATAGAGCGACTCGCTCTTGATTGCCGAAGAAAAGGAAATCCGCATTTTGTTTGCAATGCAACTTTCAACACGGAAATTGCCCCCATTGCCACATCCGAAATATTGCTCAAAAAATATAAAAAAAATAACGAAATGCCAAATGATGTTTCTATTGTCGGTGCAGGGCCTGCGGGGTTGTGGGCGGCTTATGGATTGTTGTTAAAAGGGCACAAAGTTAATTTATACGAACAGGGAAAACCCATTGAAGAAAGGTTTAGAGATATTCGCAGATTTTTGAAAGGTGGGATTTTTTTGGAACATTCAAATATATTTTTCGGAGAAGGCGGAGCGGGAGCTTTTTCTGACGGAAAATTGAATACAAGAAACAGAACGGAATTTTCACAAGCGGTTCTTGGAGATTTGATTAAACTCGGAGCGCCCGAAGAAATAGCGTATTTGGCAAAACCTCATATTGGAACAGATAGATTGCAGTTTTTGATTAAAAATATGAGAAAGCAAATTTTGGAACTCGGTGGAAAAATTCATTTTGAAAGCTGTTTGCAAGATATTTCCGTGACCGAGAATCGTTTGAATTCAATTTGCATAAATAAAAAATGGCAGCCATGCGAAGTGCTTGTGCTTGCAAGCGGGCATTCCGCAAGAAATATTTATGCAATGCTGAGCGCGCACGGAGCGCAGTTAGAAGGAAAGTCTTTTGCGATTGGAGCGCGCATTGAACATCCGCAAAGTTTTATAAATGAAAGCCGATTTGGAAAAGGCGTAGACTACAAATTGACCGGAGCGGCAGACTATACTTTAACAGGAAAAACCGCATATAGTTTTTGCATGTGCCCGGGTGGAATTGTGGTGCCTTGCGCATCTGAGCCTAATGGGGTGGTAACTAACGGAATGAGTTATAGCCGCCGCAATTCTCCTTTTGCAAATTCTGCTTTAATAGTTCCGTGCCACATTGAAAAAGATGATATAAAAAGCGGAATTGCTCTGCAAAGGCAGTTGGAAAATGCGGCCTTTGAAATGGCTGGGAAAAACTTTTCCGTTCCAAAACAAAGCGCTGAAAGTTTTTTATCAAAAAAAAGCTGCCTGTGGGATTTAATGCCAAAACATATATCACACGCTTTGGAAGCTGCTCTTTATGAATTTGAAAAGAAAATGCCGGGCTTTATAAAAAACGGAACATTGATTGCTCCGGAAACCAGAACATCTTCGCCCATTCGCATTGTGCGCAAAGAAAATGGAGAATCCGTTTCAATTAGCGGCATTTATCCGGTTGGTGAGGGTGCAGGTTATGCCGGTGGCATTTTAACAAGCGCGGCAGATGGAGTTAGGCTTGCTTATGTTATCTAAAAAATTACTCTCGCTTTGCAATTCGTCTTCGCTTTGGATTTATGAAAACCTGACCAAAATATTAAGAGTTGATGAAGATGGTGGAAACACTTGTTTTGGTTTAACAATACGCCTGCACAGTGAGCTTGTAAAATTGGGATATGCTCCCAAGCTTTTGCTCGGACACAAAAAGCATGTTCAAAATGCTCATTGCGCGCTTAGCATTGTTGATAATGGAACGGAACTTTTTTTAGACCCGGGTTATTTAATTTTTGACCCTTTACCGATTCCGCCAAACATCCCGCAACTGAACAAAACAACATTCCCATTGCAACCCAATTGGGTGCGCCTTGAGCGTGATGGCGAAAATCTTAATCTTTGGACTGGTGTTGCAAACGAGCCTGCAAAATTCCGTTTTTATTTTCCGCTTAAGGGCTGCTCCATGCAAGAGTTTAATTTAGCTTGGGAGCAGAGTTATGTTGGCGAGTCCATGAAATATTTGGTTTTCAATAAGCTGGATAAAAAAGCCGGCATTCAATATTACTATCAAAACGGCAAACTTTTAATAAGAACGCCAACCGGAGCAACGCAGCAAAAAGTCGAAAATGAAAACAAGGTAGAATTGCTGTCTAATATTTTCGGTTTGGATAAAGATTTGCTTAGCCGTTATTAACCCCTAACTCCGCAGTTTTTTTCATCGACGGAAATGCGTGGCTGTTCATAAATTGTCGCAACTCACATACGATTTTTTTTCGTTAGTACAAACCCAGCATCTAGTACCGCAATAAGATTCAGGAAGAGGCGTGTTGTAGTTATAAGGATAACAAGTCGTCAAAAAATCTATAGAAGAATATAAACCACTTGATGGTTTTTCAAAATTCTCATAATGACCATCTCTACAAGTTTGTTGAAGTTCGGCATCTGACCAAGGAGGTGAAGTAGAAGGAGATTTTACTCTGACATAAGTGTCTGTCCATACTCCTCTGAACCTACAAATAAGATGACCATAACAACCACGAGTTTCAAGCAAAATAATGGCAGAACCTGAACTGGAAGATAGTGGACAATAACCGTCTATCTGGCAAGCACCATCACTATCGCTAGGCGAGCTTGACGAATAACAAACATTACCTACTCCAATACAATCATCGTCATGCTTTCCGCCAGACGAACTGGAGCTATCTTCGCCACTGCTGGACGAATTTTCTTGGCATTGAGGATACTCGTTTGCATATTTATGGCTACGGTCACAGCGTTCCTTAATGCTGCAATCCCAACCCAATTCGGCAGCTATATATCCATCCCACTTAGCCACAATCAGATTCGCATGCTATTTGTTTCTTAGAAACTTCATCCACAGCAGCGTAAGAGTCACAAAGATAACATGTGTGGCAAACTACTTTGTTTTCTTTTTCCAGTTGAATTGTGCCTCCTTTATCTGTACCGCCTAGTGCAAGACAATAGGATCTAAACATTTCTAAAACATCCTCAGCCTCCATTCCATCAGATACTATAGCACATTCTTGACCCAGCATGGTAACTTGAGGAAAAGCACTACTAAACCCAAGGCATAATACCAAAATACATAAAAATTTCCAAGCCATAGCTATTTACCAAAGCCCTTAATCTTACAAAATAAAGCAATGTTTTCTTTCTCCGTATCTTTGCAAAGAAAATCTGCTTTTCTTTGCAGTTTAAGACTTGTAGGGTTAGGATTATTTGTACAAAAATCTCTATGACGAACTGGATCTGCCGCAGTTGAACATACCCAAGAAAAGAATCTTCTTATAGGGCTTATATTCGCCCTATAAGTTATACGGACTGTATCAATTGATTCTGCGTACTCATACTTCATTAAGGTCCAGCAGCTATTATGCTTTTTGCAACAGTTCTCATAATTTATGCTGTTTTTAATAAAGTCGGAATCAATAACAACTTCATCATATTTTGGCCCTATATTGTCGCATTCTTCGTGTACACCAAAATGTTTCCCTTTTGGCGATTCAACTAACTCATCAGAAGTGCAAGCCAAAAAGAGCAATGGGCAGGCAACTAAACACATAAACAAAAAATAACGAATCATAGTATAAATATACATTTTTTTTGAAAAATGTTGTAAGTAACTCCTAAAAATTGTTAATTTTCAGTAAGTGATGATTAACTCAATGTTTGGGTATAGGGTATGGGGTATAGGGTATAGGCAATGCAAAAAAACATTGTTTTTAAGCAGATTTAGTCGTTTATTTGTGCAGTTCCCTA
>JAITUM010000190.1 GCA_031286305.1 Candidatus Fibrimonadaceae bacterium
ATGTTATTTTGGGCACTTTCATTGGAACATGAAAATACAAAAGCCAAAGTTATGGCAAAAAACGCGTAAGTAAACTCTTTTTTCATAAATATTTCTCCTAAAATTGAAGTTATATCATATAATATAGAAAATGCTGATTTACTCGCTTGGGATTAGGGATTAGGGATTGGGGATTAGATTGATTCAAAAAACAGCCAAAGAGTGTCCCCTCTTCTGTTAAAAGAACAAAAAATACAAAAATACTTGACAAAACGATAAAAAAAAGCTAAATTTGGGTTACATCTCTAGGAGGGATGGCCGAGTGGTTGAAGGCGCACGCTTGGAAAGCGTGTTTACTCACGTAACGAGGGTTCGAATCCCTCTCCCTCTTCTATGTCTATGAACCCGAGTTTTTTTGTTATTGGTTCGAACACCCTTCCCGCTTTGCGTTTCGCTGGTGAATCGCCAAAGGCGAGTTATCCCTCTCCCTCTTCTATTTTATGTTTATAGATAGTAACTTTTATTTGGAAAATCTAAGCCTTGGCGAAGTGTTTTTGAGCTTGGAAGAAAGCAATCACGTTGTAAAGTCATTCAGAGCACGAACCGGCGATAGCCTACAGCTATGCGACGGCAAAGGTCGCTTTGCAAAGGCTGAACTCCTAGAAGCAAGCCCAAAAGCATGCAAAATTTTAATAAAAAGCATAAGCGAACAGGAACCACAACCCAAAATCCACTTGGCCATAGCTTGCCTCTCTGACGGCAGCGAAGAAGAAATCGCTTTTCACGCCGCACAATTACCGCTTGCCGCCATCCACCTGCTCAGAACAGAAAGAAGCCTGGAACCCCGAAACTCCAGCCTAAGCAAACTACGCCGCCGAATGCAAGCAAAAAGCATGGCTGCCCTAAAACAAAGCCGCAAACCATGGCTAACAGAAATAAGAGCACCAATTTACCTAAGCGAATTTCTAGAAGATTTCAAGGGAAATTTGATAACTTGCGATAAAAGCGGCGAAACATATGCTCCACCCTCAGGGTATCTTTCTCCGCACACAGCGCTTTTAACAGGCCCGGAAGGCGGCTTTTCTCCAAGCGAACTTGAGATTTTAAAAAACAAAGAGGCTTTTTTCCTTTCGCTCGGAAACACCAGGTTAAGAGCAGCGACTGCACCGCTTATTGCACTGGGAAGAATTATTTTTTCTTCTCTTGCACAAACTGCATAATAATCCCCAAAGCCAAACCGCCGCCGCCAATCCAAATAAGGATTTCGACATTACTTTGCGTCTCAGGGAAAAAGCGGGATGCCAACAAACAACCACCTGTGAACATAACGCAAAAAACGCTCAATTTGCGCCAAAAACTCATATTATCCGGCATTTTAGGGAATAAACGCATTCAAACCTCCTATGAAAACCCAAACTCCAAGCCCTAACATAACTAAAAAACTAACCGCAATGTTTGCTAAAAAAAAGTCTTTATTCACCTTGTCCAAATCATTTGATTTTCTGAACAAATGTATATATAAAAGGGCAAGAGTAATAACAGCCAAAGCCGAGTACCAAGGCAAACCCAGGTTCCACCAAAAACCCATAAATGCCGCAAACCCAAGCATGGCAATGTGGCACAGCAAGGCTATAAACATGGATTTTTGCGCACCGAATTTTGCAGGTATGGAATGCAAACCCAATTCTTTGTCTGCTTCAATGTCTTGGCTTGCGTAAATTATATCAAAACCCGCCATCCAAAGCATGAGCATAACTCCTAGCGCGGCAGGCAGCAGAGCGGGGCTGCCTTTAACCGCAATCCACGCCCCAAGCGGGCTAAGCCCAATGGCAATACCGAGCATAAAATGCGAAAGGCAAGAAAACCGTTTCCATAGCGAGTAAGAAAGCAAAAATAAAAACAAAGGCAAGCTACAGCAAAAGGCAAAATAATTTAAGAGCCATGCAAAAAAAACAAATGCCGCGCCATTTGCAATTATAAAAATGACCGCATTCCTTTTTGAAATTTTGCCAGCCGGAATATGTCTGCTTGCAGTGCGGGGGTTAAGAGCGTCAAATTTTGCATCAGCAAGCCTGTTAAAAGCCATTGCTCCGTTTCTCGCTGTGAACATGCAGGCTAAAATGAGCAAAAAAGTCTTTATATCCGGCAGACCTTCGGCAGCAACAAACATGGCGGCAAACGCAAAAGGAAGCGCAAAAAGCGTGTGGCTTAAGCGAACAAATTTTCCATATTCCATTATCTGCAAAAACATATAGATGTGTCAAATGTAGAAAATACTATAGTAAGTGATGTTTTCTCGCCAATTTCGCTATTTTTATATGAAAGTATTTTTTAATGGGACAACAGTGGCATTTACTACATTGTATATTATGGTAAAAGTATTGAAAATAGCCGCAGTACTGACCGTTGCGACCGTCGTACTCTCATTTGCCCAGTTGCTGCCTTACACGCCTGCAGTCGAATTGCCGAAAGTTCCGGATCCCTATGTTTCCAAACTAGGGCGAACAATGCCTTACGATACCATATTGCTCAAAACATGGGAAGGAATTAAAAAACGCAATATTGATGCCTATAGCACAGGAGCGGTGCATAGACCTAAATCAGAAACGCCGCACGATGCTGTTAGCGAAGGGATTAGCTATGGAATGTTTTTAGCTTTGTACTGCAATGACCAAGAATATTTTAATAGTGTGTGGGATGCCGGCGAGAGGTATATGTGGGTAGCCAGCAGCAACATTCCTAATGCCGGTATCAATCACTATGACTGGCGTATAAATCAAACCGGCGGCAAAACAGGGACAGGGCCAGCATCGGACGCAGACCAGGATATTGCGCTATTGCTGATTTTTGCCGATCAACTTGTCAGGGTCGGAATTTGGGAACCCTTTACAAGCATGAGGGGTGCAAGCTATGAACAGCGTGCGCGTATTATTCTAAACAGCATCAGAACTACAATGCTTGAGTCGCATTTCCTATTGCCGGGACGTTGGGGGCAAACTTCTAGCCTAAATGGCAGCACAATTAATCCGGGTTATTTTGCACCCGCATTCTATCGTATTTTTGGCGAGTTTGAGCCGGATCATAAAGCTACGTGGGACAGAGTTATAGATAGCTCTTATGTGCTAATCAATAGATCGTTGGGGGCTGAAAGGGGGCTTATTCCCGATTGGACTAGAAGAAACGGCACATCTACCGGTGGTGCAGGCTACAATGCATATCGTGGAGGTGATGCATTATACAGAGATGCCATTCGTGTGTATTGGCGTCTTGGAATTGATTACTTGTGGTATGGCGAGCCGCGCGCAAAGGTTTTCTTAGACAATGCGATGAGTTTTATTGAATCTAAAGGCGGACCGCAAGCAATAAACTTTTTTGAGATGAACGGAGACCTTCTCCCTGAAAACAATGTCGAAAATTTAGCTGGCGGAACCATCACTCGTTCTCGTCGCGAACATAGCCACCTAACCGCCGGCATGTGGGCGGCAGCGGCAATAGGCACAGGAGATGTTGAATTAGCAAAAAAGTATAGCGAGCGCTTAATATCCTTCTACGAAGGCGAAGACTACTGGGGCAACGCAGAAGACCCAACCCCTGAGGGCGGCAGAATGATTACCATCAATGGTGCGCCTACATTGGTACCGGAAGATACATTGCGCAACGAAACTTATTTTGACCAATTCCTCGCATGGTTCGGCGCTTCAATGTTAGGCGGCGTTCAAAGAAATATATGGGAAGACCTAAAAGACGGCATCCCCGTTTCAATCCGTCCCCATACCCAACAAGGGCATATGCAATACGCCCCTAAGTATTACAACCTACACGGACAACCTTTGGGTGCGCAAAAACCCATCGTCCCAGGCGTGTATATTGAAAAACGTCCGGGCGTTGCGAAGCGGATTGTGGTGCGTTGAGCGGGCGTATTAATTTACTATATTTACGCTCAAACACCAATGAGTGAGGTTTTTAATGACCGACAAGATTTTCGATCATAATAGCAAAGAGTTTGATTTGGCTCTTAATGTTGCCCTTGAGGAAGCGGCTACTAGAAGGTGCAATCCAAATAAGTCACCCAAGGCCACATACGAGGGTTATTGCAATGCAATAGACAGAGTAGGTAAAGATTTGGCAAAAGCAGCAAAAAACGCACTTGAAAAAACAGGATGGTTGATTTGAGCAAAGAATTAAAGGATTTATGCATAAATCGTATAAAACGTTGCTGGGAATGGCTTTGCGACAGCCATCTCGTCCCTACTGCTATTAACAATGTTGATGGAAAGCAATATTATTTAGATCCCTGCTTGGTTGCAGAAACAGCAGTGCAATACAGCTCTGATTGTGAGATATTAAAAATACGATATGGCGAAAAAAATAACAGAATACAATCACCTAGAATTGCCGGTTTAATGGCTGCTTCCATAGGCAGATACAAACCCATATCTATCAGAGAAGGTTTTTTGCGTTCGCAAAGGGTACCATTGAATGAACTTCTTGCAATATTTAATGGACTTTTCGTTTGTAGTGAATTTCCTGCAAAAAGCAAGGAATGGACTTTGAGCTCTTTTTTAAAAGAAAAGTTTTTTAGCAAATGGCTCAATGATTTTATTCATCTTTTGCGTTATAGAAACTATACTGCTGAGAATTTAATACTAACTTATGAAACGTTTTGCCTTTGTTATTGCAAAGATGTTTTTTTAGAGCCTAAGGCTACTACAAAGTAAATCAGCATTTACATTAAATAATTTGGCACGCTTTTTGCATTCCCTCCTATATGATTCGTTCTCTTTACACTGCGGCTACGGGCATGAAGGGCAACCAGACCTATGTGGATACCATAGCCCACAACCTTTCCAACGTGAATACTTTGGGCTATAAAAAGCAAAAAGTTGAGTTTGAAGACCTGATTTACCAGAATTTGCAGCGTCCCGGTGGGGAGCTGGAAGACGGAAATCGCGCTCCGGTTGGCATAGAAGTGGGCTTAGGCTCGCGTGTTGTTGCAATAAATCGCTCATTTGCGCAGGGTAATTTGGAGCAAACAGGGAACCAAACAGACGCAGCCATTGTAGGAAATGGTTTTTTTCAAGTACGCCTTCCAGATGGGGAAATAGGTTATACCCGCAACGGAGCGTTCAAAATAAACGATGAAGGTTATTTAACCACGAGCCAAGGTTATCTTTTAGATCCTCCGATAAACATTCCAGACGACGCGCTTTATATAGTTATAGCCGAGAATGGAGAAGTGACTTGCGAAAGACCCGGAAGATCCGGCTCTGAATCTTTGGGACAATTTGAACTTGCAAGATTTATAAATCCGGCAGGTTTGTCTGCAGACGGCGGAAGCATTTATCGCCAAACCGATGCCAGCGGAGCACCTGTAATTGGCCTCCCAGGCGAAGAAAATTTTGGTTCTCTTAGAAACCAGTTTGTAGAAAGTTCTAACGTGCAAATGGTAGAAGAAATGGTAAATATGATAGTAGCGCAACGTGCCTATGAAATAAGTTCTAAAGCCATAACCACCAGCGACGAAATGCTGCAAACGGCGAATAGTTTGAAGAGGTAATTTTTTAGGGTATGGGGTATAGGGTATGGGGTATGGGGTTATTCTTGCATTTTTTGTAGTTGGGATTCAGGCGATTTTTGCCAGTCAAGTTACTATTGTTTTAAAATCGCAGGCTGAGGTTGAGCCGGGGGTTATTCGTTTAGAGCAAATTGCGGATATTAAGGGAGATAAGGATATTGTAAATAGGGTTTCAAATTTGGAGGTTGGCAAGGTTGCGGCGCCCGGGCGAAAGACTAGGATTACGGAAAATGCTTTAAAAGGTTTTTTTATTAAATCGGTCACGAACAGGGAAAATGTGGTTTTTAGCGGGGCAAAGTTCTGCGATGTGACCGCTCGCTCCAAGTTATTGACTGCAGATTCGTTAAAAAAACTTTTGCTAAATGAGGTTCGCTCTCAAATGCCGGCAAATTTGCAGGAAGACAAGGATTGGAAATTTTCCGCTCCAAAAGCGCCGAATAATTTGGCTACCCCGGAACGTGGCGGCAAAATTTTGGTGAACCTCTCTCCTCAATTTAAAGGAATTGGGCAAGAGATGGCAACGGTTCAAATTTTTGATGGCAATAGAGTAATTTCAAAACACAATGTTCCTTTTGTTATTCATCGCTTTGAGCATGTGGCAGAATTAAAAAAGAATGTTCACAGGGGCGAAATGATTAGCGAACAGGACTTTAAAATGGTGTGGCAAGAGACAACTTTTCAAAAAAGAAAAGTCATAAAAAAACCGGAAGAGGCTATAGGCAGAACGGCAATCCGCACATTGAGATCCAACGAACTTTTGGTTGACAACGCTTTAACAACTCCGTATGCGATCAGGGAAGGCGATGTAGTCAAACTCTTTGCAAAATTCGGCGAATCTGTTGTCCAAATAAACGCAATCGCTCAAAAAAATGCTTTTGAAGGGCAAACCATTTCTCTAAGAAATATGGACACCGGCAAAGGTATATTAGCTACAGTCTCCGGTCAAGGCGAAGCGTGGATTAATCCTTAAGCGTTGGATTGCTAAAAAGTTCTCAGCCCATTCAAATATTTTTCTGCAGAAATTGTGATGGGCATTAAGTAGGCATTTTTGTTTGCCGCCTCCACAAGCGTTAAAATTCGCCTGCCTACAACGCAGTTCCCTTCCAAGTCAAAATGAAAGTTTGGAGGGAACACAACCTGATTAACCGTTTCCCAATAATTGCGAGAGCCTTTTCCTGTAACGGGGCAAAGACCAATCCACATCTCAACTTCCGGCAACTGCTCAAGCCATTGGTTTAAAATTCCTTCCGAGAAAAAGGGCTGTGTAAAGAAGCCATCAGCGCCGGCATCCAATTTCTCTTTGCAGTAGTCAAGCTCTTTTTTAAAAGATTGTCGATAAGGGTCTTGGCCGGCATAAACTTTTAGCTTAGGAAATTTTGCTTTTAGATGTTTAATAGCCTGCGGAACTTGAACGCCGCTGGGAACAAAGTTTGGCATGTCTATAGGAGGGTCGCCGCTGATTAAAAGAACTTGTTTTAACCCAAGCGCAAACAGCTTTTCAATTTTCTGCTCCAAATCACTCAGACTGCGGTCTATAAGCCTGAAATGCGGAATTGCAACGACGTTATTTTTCAATAAATGCTCACTCGCTTCAAAGCTTTTTATTTCAACGCTGCGAAGTTCCGGTATATTTATCCCAATTATTTTCGGAAAATTCTTTATATGAGTTTTGGATTCTTCCAAAAAACTATCCAATGTACGAGGTACAAGTTCAAGAGCTATTTGCATAGCGGTAATGTAGAAATTATGAAGGCAAGAAGGGGAGTGTCCCCCTCGCTTCAACCGCCTTACGTGGCAAAGGGGCAGGCACATAGGTACTGCCCCTACGGTGGCGACGGCGTTTTCCTGCATTTTCCTTAAAAGCCCATCTACAAACGCTCTACCAATTGTGCAGGCATACTAATTCCGCTACCCCCAATGCGGGGACACCCCGCAACGCCCCG
>JAITUM010000055.1 GCA_031286305.1 Candidatus Fibrimonadaceae bacterium
TGCGGTTATTGCACGGCAAATGCCGTCTTCAAACTTCTGTGTTGCGCTGCAATCGCCTGCGGTTATTGCACGGCAAGTTTTTGTCTCGTTTTCGAATATTTCGACTGCTGCACAATCTGCAGCAACTCTGTCACGGCAAGTATTTGTGCTGTTTTCCCATACTCTATCATCGGCCATGCAAGCAATTTTAAGCTCTTCTAAGGTTTTCACCGTCATGCCATCAATTTCAACAAACCCTTCATTAGAACCATTCTTATAAGAAACACCGAATTTGCCATCTTTAATAGCCCAAACTGCTGTTACTTCTTCACTTGGGTTGTGCAATAAGTGAGTGCTTGTATTTTCGGTGTAGGTGAATGGACCAGTGTCGGCTGGCTTGTTCCAGACAATTATAATGCCGTTATTGGGAGCATTTGGATCTTTGCTATTGTTGAGGTTGTATTCGCCAAAGACAACGCTCATGCCAGTTCCGATAACAACGCCACCGCTCATGGTAAAGCTACCATAGCTTTGCACATACACACCACTGCCGTTGCCGTTTGTTGTGTTTCCACTGATTTCGCCACCACTCATTGTGAAAGTACCGCTAATTACATATACGCCACTACCTCTATTCCCACTAATTTCACCACCGCTCATGGTGAAGCTGCCACTTCCACTTGTGGAAACTCCACTGCCATTGTTATTGATTTTACCGCCACTCATAACAAAGGAGCTATAGTTTTGCACACCGTTACTATTACCGCTGATTTCACCATCAATCATTGTAAATTTACCCGCCTGCTGTACATCCACACCGCTACCATTATCGCTTATTTTACCGCCATTCATGGTAAATATACCGCGAACAGCCACGCCACAATTGCTAGTATTATTGTTGCTGATTATGCCGCCGCTCATGGTGAAGGTGCCAATGTTGTACACATTCACGTTTCCAGCACCTCTATCAGTATTATTGCTGATTTCACCACCGGTCATGATAAATGTTCCATTGACAGACACGCCACCACCCCAAGTGCTAGGGACCATATTACCGCTGATTTTGCCATTTTTCATGATGAATATGCCATTAACAAACACTCCGCCACCACCGCCGCCGCCAGTAGAACCGTAAGTAGCAGTATTACCGCTAATTTCACCGCCGCTCATGGTGAAAGTACCGCCACTGTTTACAGACACGCCACCACCACTACTGGCAGTATTGTCACTTATTTCACCGCCATTCATGGTGAAAATACTATTACTATTTACATCCACACCGCCGCCACCGTAGGTAGCAGTATTCCCACTAATTTCACCGCCGCTCATAGTGAAAGCACCACTCGATAAGTCCACACCCCCACCCACATTATTACGTATAATTGTATTTTTATTCAAAATAAACGTTCCATCATCATTGACTCTTACTAGTGAGCCGCCACCATTCGTAAATGTACCATCCCTATCACCATCAATAATAATATTTTCTAAAATTAGATTCGCACCAGCAGATACAGTGAATAAATTGCCGCTTATGCCGCGTGTGAGTGTAACAGGAGCAACTGGGTTCGCACTGCGAATGGTAAGTGTTGCATCTGTTGCAAGTGCAAGCGTAACGTTCACAAGTTGGTCGAGCGTAAGATCTTGGCCGACTTCAATGATAACATCTTTTCCCGTTACCGCATAAACTGCTATTTGCTTGTAAAAATCACTAACAGTTATAACAGTTTTTATTGGTGTTTCAGCCTCTTCCTGCGTTATCACAGTAATACCAGCAATCTCTACAAAATCCTCGTTATCGCCATTCTTGTATGAAATACCGAACTTGCCATTTTCAATAGCCCAAAATGCAGTTACATCTTCAGTTGGCTCATACAATAAATTGTTATCTGTGCCTTCAATATAAACAAAAGGACCTGTGCCAGTAGGTTTGTTCCATACGATTATAATACCATTATTGGGAGTACCATTGTTAAGGTTGTATGCACCGGAAACAACATCATTGATACTCGTACCTATTCCAGTAATCACACCACCATTCATGGTGAAGGTACTATTATTGCCTACATACACGTCTTTGCCAAACGCAACAGAACCACCATTTCCGCTAATTACACCGCCATTCATGATGAAAACACTACTACCCATTACATACACTCCGCTACCGGTATTTCCGCTGATTTCACCGCCATTCATGGTAAAGGTACCCATTACAGACACGCCACCACCTGCATTATTACGTATAACTGCATTTTCATTCAAAATAAGTTTACCACCATCATTTACTACCAAGCGACCGCCATCAATAACAATATCTTCTAAAATAAGCGTTGCTCCATTAAATATAGTGAGTAATTCACCGCCTATACCGCGCTTAAGAATAGCAAGTTTGTTGGGATTCGCACTGCGAATAGTAAGTGTTTTGCCACTTGCATTTTCAGGAATATTAATCAACCGATCAAGAACGATGTCTTGTTCAACTTCGATAATAACATCATCTTTCGCTGTCGCGTAATTTTCCACCTGATAATAAAAATGTGAACCTATTATTAGTGCACCATTGTAAAAGCTAATCGTTTTTTCTGCAGAATCATCATAAAAATATTTTGCATAATTCGTCTTTGCACCGCTTTGAACAAACACTCTGCTGTTGGCGGTTTTAGTTATGCCAATACTCATTTCTTCTGAGGGTTCAAAATCTGTTGAAAGACTGATGTATTGATTATTTTCAAGAAAAACGTTATTTGCAATACCTAAATTATTAGTATTGCCAGTGATTATAGCCGTGCCGCCAAGGCTCAATGTGCCGTTATTGCCAATATATACGCCACCACCGTAAATAGCAGTATTTCCATTGATTGTGCCACCAGTCATAGTGAAACTTCCATAGCCAACATGCACCCCGCCACCGATGCCTGCCGTGTTGCCGCTTATCTCGCCGCCGGTCATGGTGAAAGTACCATTACCAACATATACGCCTCTGCCGCTACTTCCGCTAATTACACCGCCACTCATAATGAAGGCACCGTTGTAAACTCTCACGCTACCATTATCACCAGCATTGACAGGAATACTCCCATTAATCACACCACCCATCATGATAAATGTACCATTTACACTCACGCAATTACCATTATTATTACGTACAATTGCCCCTTCATTCATGATAAGCGTACCGCCGCTGTGGATTGATAATGAACCACCATCAATAATGATATTTTCTAGAATAAGCGTGGCCTCGCTAAACACTGTGAATAAATATCCGTTTATACTCCGCTTGAGAGTGACGGGTTCTTCGAAATTTGCACTGCGTATAGTTAGTGTTCTACCTATTGCTGTTACTGGAGCAGGAATATTCACGAGCTGATCAAGCGTAAGATCTTGACCTACTTCAATAATAAGATTCCTTCCCAACGTTGCATAAGATGCAATCTGCTTGTAGAAATCATCAAGCGTTGTAACTGTCTCTATAATCGGAGTATCGGCTTCTTCCTGCGTTATCACCGTAATGCCAGCAACCTCTACAAAGCCTTCGTTTGTGCCATTCTTGTACGAAATACCGAACTTATCACTTTCAACTGCCCAAAGTATTGTTGCATTGCTTGGATTAGGCAACAAGTTGTTGTTTGTCCCCTCGATGTAAACGAATGGACCATCACTAGTAGGCTTGCTCCATGCAACTACAATGCCACCGGTATTATCGTATGTGCCGTTAACAACATTACTAACACTTGTGCCCACTCCAGCAACAATTCCACCATTCATGGTGAAGGTGCCACCAACAACAGACACTGCACTAGAAGCGTTATTGCGCATAACCGCACCGTCATTCATAACAAGCGCACTACCATTGATCCCTACCAACGGACCACTGTTAGCAGTAAATTTATCGTCCCTGCCACCATCAATAACAATGTTTTCCAAAATAAGCCTAGCACTGCTAGATACAGTAAGTAAGCTACCACTTACACCACGCATAAGGATGCTCGGCTCATTAGGGTTAGCACTACGAATGGTGAGTGTTCTACCTATTGCTGTTACAGGAGCTGGAATATTCACAAGCTGATCAAGCGTAAGATCTTGACCTACTTCAATAATAAGATTTCTTCCCAATGTTGCATAAGCTGCTACCTGCTTGTAGAAATCGTCAAGCACTGTAACTGTCTCTATAATCGGAGTATCAGCCTCCTCCTGCGTTATCACAGTAACGCCTGCAATTTCTACAAAACCCTCATTGTCCCCATTTTTGTATGAAATGCCAAATTTGCCATTTTCAATAGCCCAAAGTACTGTTGCTCCTTCGGTTGGTTCGTACAACAAGTTATTATTTGTACCTTCGATATAAATAAGTGGCCCGGTGCCAGTTGGTTTATTCCATGCGATTATAATACCATTGCTGAGATTGTATGTACCATTTACGACATTGTTTATATTCGTGCCTATTCCAACAACAATTCCTCCATTCAGGTTGAATGTGCTACCACTATTGATATACACGCTGTTGAGACTATTCCCGCTAATTTCACCGCCGTTCATGGTAAAAGTACCGATGACATACACGCCGCCACTACCACCATTGCGTACAACTGCACCATTGTTCATAACAAGCACACTACCGTTGTTGACCCATACCAGTGGCGCACCAGTAGCAAAATCACCATCAATAACAATGTCTTCCAAAATAAGCGTACCATTGAGTACAGTGAATAAAGTGCCGTTTACGCCACGTTTGAGAGTGACTGGCTTGTTAGGGTTAGTACTACGAATGGTGAGTGTTTTATCCGTTGTTGTTACAAGTGCAATATTCACAAGCTGATCAAGCGTAAGATCTGAAGCAATTTCAATAATAACATTTTTTCCTAATGTCGCATAAAGAGCCACCTGCTTGTAGAAATCATCAAGCGTTGCAACTGTCTCTATAATCGGAATATCAGCTTCTTCCTGCGTTATCACCGTAATACCAGCAACCTCTACAAAACCTCTACTGTCGCCATTTTTGTATGAAACACCGAACTTGCCATTCTCAATTGCCCAAAGGACAGTTACACCTTCGGTTGGAGATACAATTAGATGATTGCTTGTACCTTCAATGTAAACAAATGGACCGTTACCAGTTGGTTTATTCCATGCAACTATAACGCCGTTGTTTAGATTGTATGCGCCTCCGGAAATAATAACATTGACATTTGTACCTGTTCCAAAAACAATTCCGCCATTGATGGTGAAGGCACCATCGCTATTGCTCCATATTTGTGAACCATTGCCATTGTCGTGTACTGCCCCACCGTTCATGGTAAAGGTACCACCAACAACTTGCACTGCACTAAAAGCGTTATTGCGTATAACCGCATCGTTATTCATAATGAATGAACCACCATTACCGACACTTACTAACAAACCACTGTTAGTAGTAAATTTATCGTCTCTGCCACCATCAATAACAATGTTTTCAAAAATAAGCGTTGCACCGCTGAGTATGGTGAATAAATCATAGCTCACACCTCGCTCAAGAGTAACTGCCTCATCGGAATTCGCACTACGGATGGTGAGTGTTTTACCTGCTACTGTTACAGGCGTAGGAATACTTACAGGTTGGTCAAGTGCAAGATTCTGAGCAAATTCAATAATAACATCTCTTCCTGCTATTGCATAAGATGCAATCTGCTTGTAGAAATCATCAAGCGTTGCAACCGTCTCTATAATCGGAGTATCGGCTTCTTCCTGCATTATCACCGTAATACCAGCAATCTCTACAAAGCCTTCGTTGTCGCCATTTTTGTATGAAACACCAAATTTACCATTCTCAATTGCCCAAAGAGCAGTTGCGCCTTCGGTTGGAGACACAATTAGATGATTGTTTGTACCTTCAATGTAAACAAATGGACCTATACCAGCCGGTTTGTTCCATGCGATTATAATACTGTTAGCGGGAGCAGAGGAACTGTATGTGCCGTAGACAACATTGCTAATGCTAGATTCTGTTCCGGCAACGACTCCGCCGTTTAAATTGACAGTACCGCTGAAATTGACGCCGATTGTTCGATAAATCCCGCTGCCACTTCTTGCTACATTTTCGCTGATTTTACCATTATTCATGGTGAAGATGCCATTAACAAGCACTCCACCACCATCACTGTTGATGGCGGTATTTCTACTTATTTCGCCACCATTCATGATGAAGGTTCCGGAGACATCCACACCGCCGCCACCGTAGGTAGCAGTATTACCGCTAATTTCACCGCCGTTCATGGTAAAGGTGCCGTAGACATACACACCGCTACCGGCATTTCCGCTGATTTCACCGCCGTTCATGGTAAAGGTACCCATTACAGACACTCCACCATTAGTGCTGTTACGTACAACCGCACCATCATTCATAACAAGCAAACCATCATCATTTACTACCAAGCGACCGCCATCAATAACAATATCTTCTAAAATAAGCGTTGCATCGCTGAGCACTGTGAATAAATTGACACTTATGCCACGCTTGAGAGTAACTGGCTCGTTAGGATTCACACTGCGAATGGTAAGCGTTTTTCCTGCTGTCGTTACGGAGGCAGGAATGCTTACGGTTTGGTTGAGTGTAATATCCTGACCGATTTCAATGATAACATCCCTTCCCAACGTTGCATAAGCCGCTACCTGCTTGTAGAAATCATCAACTGTTGTAACAGTTTCTATTACAGCGTTATCAGCTTCTTCCTGCGTTATCACCGTAATACCGGCAACCTCTACAAAGCCTTCGTTAGAGCCATTCTTATAAGAAACACCAAATTTGCCGCCTTTAATTGCCCAAAGAACTGCTATATCTTCGGTTGGCTCGTACAGCAAATTGTTATCTGTACCTTCAATGTAAACAAATGGACCAACACTATTCGGCTTGTTCCATGTAATTATAATACCATCACCGCCATTTTCATTAAGTTTGTATGAACCGTAAACTCCGAACACAAACCCGCCATTCATGGTAAAAGTTCCGCCATAGCCCGCATACACACCGTCACCATTAAGACCGGCAATGTTTCCGCTGATTTTACCGCCATTCATGGTGAAGGTACTTCCAGAATTAGATACATGCACTCCACCGCCATCGCCGAATTCACCGCTATCAACAGCAATATTTTGGGTAATTTCGCCGCCATTCATAATGAATGTACCGCCAATAACACACACACCACCGCCATAGAAAGCAATGTTTTCGCTGATTTTGCCATTGTTCATGGTAAATATACCACCACTAACTTGCACCCCGCTACCACCACCAACTCCTGCATGGCCGCTACTACTACCATGAGCAGTATTTTCATTAATTTCGCCGCCATTCATGGTAAATGCCCCACCAAGCACATACACACCACCACCAAAGCTAGGACTTATATTATTCCGCAAAACCGCCCCATAGTTCATAACAAGCGTGCCGCCACTGTTAACCAATATCAGCGTACCGCCACCACCAACGAAATCACCATCTTTATCACCATCAATAACGATGTTTTCTAAAATAAGCGTAGCGCCACTGGACACTGTGAATAAATTACCGCTTACGCCACGCGTGAGGGTAACCGGAGTGCTGGGATTTACGCTGCGAATAGTAAGCGTTCTGCCTGCTGTTGCAAGTTGAGGAATGGTCACAAGTTGGTCAAGAGTAAGATTTTGGCAAACCTCAATAACAACATTCCTATCTACTGCCGCATAAGCCCCTATTTGCTTGTAGAAGTAGCCTTTTTCCGAACATATTTCTTGTGGTGTTTTTTCACGACAAAAACCATTTTCCCACACCTTGCCTTCGGCTAAACAAGCTACTTCTACCGCTGTAGCCATTACAAGATTATCACCGTCTGCCATTACTCCCCAAACACTATTAGCAAGCACAAAATTATCAAGAAAATCTTTACCATTTTCTACCGCTACATTGCCTTGTGCATAAGTAGTAAAAGCAAGCGTATAAATTTTTCCAGCGGGTTCAAAAACATTATCGCCTTCTATAATTACTTCAAAATTCCCTGCCGTTGCCCTTTTTCTTATATTGCCTATTATAGTCGGACTGCCACCCAAAGCAACAGAACCAGTCGACGAGTTATAAATGGCATTACCATCAGTTGCTGTATTGGTTATTGTCCCGCCTGTTATTTTAAGATTACCTTCCATGACAAAAATCGTCCCGTTGGTAGCACTTGTATTTGCTGATGTAATATTCGCTGTTCCCGATATATTGATTTCGCCCGTAGTAAGGTTGTGGACAGCCGCATTAGCTCCCGTGGCAAAAATCGTTCCTCCACTAATGTTTACACTGCCAGTACCCAATGGTCCTCCGTAAACTGCATAATCTGCCGAAATCGTTCCTCCAGTAATATTTACCATTCCATTCTGATTATAAATTGCATATCCATCCCCCGAAATTATTCCGCCGCTAATGTTTACCGTTCCATCGGTGAAGATAGCACCAGTCGCTGCAGAAATCGTTCCTCCCCTAATAGTTAGTGTTCCTATGCCGTTGGTAATTGCATAACTATTTATGCTTCTAACATTTGCCCGACTTTCAACATTTGCATCATCACTTAAATGTATAACGGGATGATTTGCGTGCGACGAAACGATTTTACCACTAAGCACTACATTCCAACCCGGAGCTGAACCATCCAAATTTATACTTGCCTCGCCTATATCTAACTCGTTTACGCCATTCCCAAATTGTATTTCACAAGGCTTTCCATCTGCATCAGCTTTTATAGTATTGATTACCGTTTGAATTGGCTGATTAGCCGATCCTATCGTTAACCCGCTTCTGGTAGTCGTAAACGAAGTTCCGCTACCTGTAATAATGTAGGGTTGCGCAATTGCTACCAGCGGCAATAACAACAAGATTAGAAGAATAGATTTGAGAACTTTTTTTGCCTGCACCATAAACGGCAAAGCAACAATCAGCACCGCCACCCACAACTTACTCAAACCAAGCACCTTCATACCAAACCTCCGTTACCTAACCGGCACCTTAAAAACTTGTTTCTCACTATCAATAATAATATCTTCAAAAATGTATTTTTGGAAAAAGATGTTAGGATTTAGAGCATTGACTGACTCTTGTGCAATCCTTAAATCAAGTAAATCGGGGTTCAGACAGCAAGAATTAAATTTTTCTATCTTACTTGAATCTGTTCTGTTCTGTTCTGTTCTGTTCTGTTCTGTTCTGTTCTGTTCTGTTCTGTTCTGTTCTGTTCTGTTCTGTTCTGTTCTGTTCTGTTCTGTTCTGTTCTGTTCTTACTATAGTTATATGCTGTTCCGCTTCTTATATTCACTGCTAAATCTCGCCAAATAAAAAAGGGCAAGTTCTCACTTTGCCCTCCAACTATTTTTTGTTTTTTGAAAAAAAGACCCTCTGGGAGAGGCTTTCGCCGCTTCCCAAAATAACCATAATATGTAAAATTTTGGCATTTAAGCATAACTTATGCTATAAAGTAGAAATTTAAAATTCATTGTTTTTGGGATATGGGACATAATTTTACTACAGGCACTCCGTGCCCGCCCGGGAATGTTCCCGCCCCATCTGCTGCCCGTGAGCGGCAGCCCTATTTGGTTGCGCAAACAAGAGCCTGATACTATACCCCGTCAGCTTCGCCAACACAGCACGCTCACAGGTCCTGAACGCAACGAACAGAATAACCGGAGGCCTTAATACCGCTGCCCTCGTACACATTCTCGTAGCCCGAATTCACGTACCGGAGGAAGGCATTGCTTCCACTCTCCGTAGCCGTCCACCAGAAGCCGTTTGAACCGACATAGAGGAAACTGCCACCCGTATTGCGGCAGCCGCCCGGAAGGGCCGAAAAACCATAAGTATCTGTACCGGCTACATAACCGGAACCTGTATTCCAATCGCTAACAGATTTCAAACGAGTACCGGCAGTGGAAGAACCGCCGACAAAAGTCTCAAGCACAGACCACTCGGCATCTGTAGGCAAATGCCAGCCAGAGGGGCATACGCCTTGATGTGGAGTACTCACGATTGCTCCGCAACTAGCAATAGATTGCGTATTGCATGAAGCGTCAATTGCCATAGCCGTTGCCCAGTCATAAAGACGACCGTAAGTGACACAGTTAGCTGGATCATCATCATAGCATTTGCTGCCGCTCGCCTCGTAATTCAAATTCTCCGTCAGCCAGGTTTGAGTGCCGATCAAAACTGCCTCATAACTCTCACCGCCATAAGACACAGGAGTTTTCAAGTATATTTTGCTATCACTCCTGCATTCGTACAAATCAGGATCAAACACTTCCGTTCTTGCGCCGCATTTTGCCCCAATTTTGATGTTGTTAAAGCAGAATTGTGTGGCAGGGTCATAAGAAATTGTGCCGCATAGAGGGAAAGAAGATGAACTTGAAGGCTCTTCCACTGAACTGCTACTCGGCTCTTCGCTAGAAGATGACAATTCATCCACAGAGCTACTACTCGAAGAAAATTCACTGCTTGAAGACGAATCTATGAATGGCTGTTCATCATTATTGCCGTTGCCGGAGCAGGAAAAAGTGAATGCCAAGGCTATAGAAATAGCCGCAAAAAGAGTAAGTTTAACTCTGTCTGCTAAACTTAGCTCCAATTCATTTTCAAATCTTTTTGCCATTGTCTCCATATGCACCTTTCTTTTTTATAAATTTACAAAAAAAAAAATCCCCTCTAGAGGGGATTTTCAAAAGCTTAGGCGATTACCGCTTCAAGTTAACCAGTTCTTCTAGCATTCCGTCGCTGACTGTTATTATGCGGCTGTTTGCTTGATAACCTCTTTGCGTGGTAATCATGTTGGTGAATTCGCCGGCCAAATCTACGTTGGACATTTCAAGCGCACCCGGTTTTAGTTTTGAAGAGCTTTGCGTTAGCGGAAGCCCCCAAATTGGGTCGCCGGAGTTTGCCGAGGTGGTGTAAATACTATCGGTTAAACCCAAGAGACCACCCGGATTTGCAAAGTCAATCACCATAATTTGAGCTATTGCGCGAGAAGTTCCGTTTGAGAACGCACCTTCTATAAGACCGAACTCATCTATGGAAACCTCAATCAAGTTACCCGTTGGGTAGCCGTCTTGACCGGTGGTATTAACTGTTGAAGCACCTTCAAATTGAGTTATGCCTCTAAAGTTACCCGGTCCGCCCACATCTAAATTTATACGTATCATGCTGGAACCATTGCGCGGATCTACTATTAACTGCGAACCGCCGCCATCGTATATCCATGAGCTAACCGTGCCATCTTGGCCAAAAGTCACCTTACCTGTGCCGGTACCCGGTATAATTTCTTGATTGCCTGCAAAACTCGCTCTCCATTCCCATTCACCTGACCTGCCTGTATGCACAAAGGTGATTGTCAAGGTATGTTCCGCACCGGACTCATCATAAACAGCAATCACAACTTCAGCCGGTTCAAGGTCTTGGGCAGCTCTTTTTTCAGTTACACTCATTACACTATTAAAAAGCTGAGGAGTGACTTGGTTTGAGTTTGAATTCGTTGCCCTGATTGTCAAGTTATTTATTGAGAAATCCTTCCCTTTTGCACCGTAAATCACAATAGAACCGGCCGGCATTTCATTATCAGATCCGGATGGATTTAGAGAAACGCTGGGAAGATGACGCCCATCTCTGTCAATATATTCCGCTGGTATCTTAAAATCATTTCTTATTTTAGCTATCAAATCATCTAAAAGAGTTGCTGGAATAGGATTGCCGGCACCATCTTCAGCACCGCGAGGTATAAATATCAAAGGATTTGATTTATCACCTTCAATGGAATTTTTTCCAACCGAACCAAAAACATCTATGCCATCGCCAATTTCAAGCCCCGGAACCAATGGAACTCCATTGTTATCCCTTAAAGCATCTATATAGTCAAATTGCTCTGCCGGGCGCAAAAGAACACCAGTGCTTACATCAGTAATATTTTCCGGATAATTTCCAGAACCATTGCCTATATAAGAGGCAAAATAGAAAGCATTATTTACATAAGAATTGCTTTCCGGATTGCTGGAAGTTATTTGCAGATTGAAAATATCTCGAGAATTATCATCGCCATTTATTAAAATTCTACCATCATTGCCCAAGGTGACTTCATAAGGATCAGCACCTGCTGGAAGATCTGCATTTAGTACTGCTTCAATAGCCATCGTCAACTGTTGCAAATTCCAAACTATACCTGAACTAGGATCGTATGTGCCTGTTGGATCAGTAGGATCAAAATCAGGGGTTCGCTCTACCCTAAAAGGAAGTTCAATAGGTCTAGTTACGCCGGAGACTATGGTAGCTTGATCATACCAAGTAATGGTTAAAACATCGTTTTCCTTTATGCCAAGCGACTGCCCGTTGCTGTTGAACAAAGATGAAAGAGTAGTTTCTGTGCGGCCAATATCATTAGCGCTATGGGCCCCAACGGCAGGAGCAGGAGCTCTATACCCATCTGCAGGGTGCAACAGTCTTTGAGTGTGCGAAACGCTGCCTTTTGCGTCGGCGTCTGCATTTAAGTTTCTGCCCAGGCTCACTTCCGAGGTCTGCTTTGCGGGGGCCTGCTGGTTCATTGGAATCTGCAAATTACCAATGGCTGTTCCGGGCGGAAAATTGCCGTAAGTATCAGCCATTCTGCCCTGAAGCACCATACCGTTGGTCGGTAGCATAATGTAACCTTGGGAATCCAACTGGAAAGCACCGTTTCTTGTGTAATAAGTGCCTTTTCCATCACTCACACCAAACATGGCGCTACCTTCAATAGCAAGGTCAAAAATTCTGCCCGTATTGTTAAGGCCTCCCTGACCGGTTAGCATATCTATAGAGCCAATGCCCACGCCCAAGCCGACCTGCATTGGGTTTGTTCCACCCGCTTTGCTTTCGGTTCGGCTTGCTCCCTTGATGAGCTGGCTGAAACTTTCTTCAAAAGTCACTCTACGACCTTTAAAGCCTACAGTATTCACGTTTGAAATGTTATTACCAATAACATCCATACGCACTTGGTGATTCATTAAGCCGGTTACACCGGAATTCAGAGACCTTAGCATTTTGCACTCCTTAGGTTAAAACTGTTGGAACAACTATCCATATTTCTTAAGAATGCAAAAACCGTGCCAAAAAAATTTATAAAAAATGCTGATTTATTTGCTAGGGTATGGGATATGGGGTATATTTGCTTGAAAACATGTTCTTTGCAAAATCCACTCCCCACTCCCAAATTTTCTATCTTACCTCAAAACGTAAAAAAAGGAGTTCTTTATGGCTATCACCAAAGTTTGGTTAGACGAATCGGAAAACGAGTGCACAATGTGCGGCGCATGCGAAGCTGTGTGCGATGCTGTTTTTGAAGTGCCGGAAAAAGCAATAATTAAAGAAGGCGTGGACTTTGCCGCAAATGAAGCGGAAATCAAAGATGCCGCTGATAGCTGCCCAGTTGCAGTTATAGCTTACGCTGTAGACGGCTCAGACGCAAGGGCTAATTAAATGAGCGCTCTAGTTGGAATACTTAGCGGCTCCACCTCGGACAAACCGATTGTAGATAAAATCACCTCGGTTTTGGATGAGCTGGGCATAGCTTGGGAATACAATGTGCTTTCTGCGCATCGCACACCTAATAAGGTGGCTCGCTATGCAAAAGAAGCCGAGGGTAGAGGCTTAAAAGTTTTGGTAGGCGTGGCCGGTCTTTCTGCCGCCCTGCCGGGATGCCTTGCCGCTCAAACAATTTTGCCCGTTATAGGCGTTCCCTGTGATGGCGGTTACCTTGGCGGAGCAGATGCTCTTTACTCGGTGGCTCAAATGCCTCCCGGCATTGTTGTTGCCGCAGTTGGAATCAATAATGGCAAAAACGCCGCTTATTTGGCAGCTTCAATTTTATCTCTTTCGTATCCGGAAATAAAAGAAAAATTGCTGGCTTTCAGAAAAAGCTTGGGCGATGAGTAAAATGCAAAAAAACACTTACGAAAGCCCACTGCTTTCCAGATATTCATCTGATGAGATGCTGTTTTTGTTCAGCCCGCAGTTTAAGCACCAAACTTGGCGCAAACTGTGGGTTTGGCTGGCAGAGGGCGAACGTGAGCTTGGGCTTCCTATTAGCGAAGAGCAGATAGCGCAGCTCAAGGCTTTTGAAAACGATATTAATTGGGAAATTGTGGCAGAAGAAGAAAAACGCCGCCGCCATGATGTTATGGCTCATGTTCATGCTTACGGTATGCAGGCGCCGCTTGCGAAAGGCATAATACATTTGGGCGCAACAAGCGCTTATGTTGGGGATAACACCGATTTAATTCAAATGCAGCAGGCTCTGATTTTCACCAGGCGCCGCTTGTGCAGGGTTATAAGCAAACTTTCAAACTTCGCTTTGCAATATAAAGACATGCCCATTTTGGGGCGCACGCATTTTCAAGCCGCACAGTTAACAACTGTTGGCAAGCGCGCTGCAATGTGGATTCAAGACTTTTTAATAGACTTGGATGAGATAAACCGTTTAATAGAGATTTTGCCGTTCAGAGGTGTTAAAGGCACAACCGGTACGCAAGCCAGCTTTATGGAGTTGTTCAACGGCGACCACGAAAAAATTAAAAAGCTGGATGCCTATGTTAGCAAAAAGGCCGGTTTTAAAAAAGTGCTCACAATAACGGGGCAAACTTATACCCGCAAATGGGATTATATTATAAACAACGCTTTGGCATCGCTTGCCACCAGTCTTAGCAAATTTGCCACCGACTTGCGTATTATGCAAGGCTTAAAAGAAATTGAAGAGCCTTTTGAAAAAGACCAAATTGGCTCTTCTGCAATGGCGTATAAAAGAAACCCCATGCGTTCCGAGCGTATATGCTCACTTGCGCGTTTTGTGATTGCGCTCCCTCAGAGCACTGCATTCACTCAAAGCACTCAATGGTTTGAGCGCACATTAGACGACAGTGCAAACAAAAGACTTGCAATACCCGAAGCTTTTTTAGCAACAGACGCTATGCTCATTTTAGCGGAAAATATTGCAAGCGGAATGGTTGTTTATCAAAAAATTATAGAACGCCATATAAACGAAGAATTGCCTTTTATGGCTACTGAAAATATTTTGATGGAAGCTGTAAAAAAAGGCGGTGATCGGCAAATTTTGCACGAAGAAATTCGCACCTTATCGCAGCAAGCGGCTTATGCGGTTAAAGCTGAAGGCAAAAGCAACGATTTATTGGAGCGCATTTTAGCTTCGGGTAAATTCGGCTTTGAGCAAAGCGATTTAGAAAGCATTTTAGATTTGAAAAAGTTCATAGGTCGCGCTCCGGAGCAAACGGAAGAGTTTGTAAGCCTTGAAGTGAAGCCGGTTATTGAAGCATTTGATGATTGGAAGAGTGCGAGTGGCAGTGAATTGAGAGTTTAGGTAAACTCACTGCAAAATCCACGCACGCCGCCACTTTCCGTTTTTCCAACGCAGGAATAAAAATAGCGGCCAAATTGTGAATATAAGAACCGTAAAGGCCCAGGTTTGTATAACGCTGGTTTCAAAAATATTGAAGAAAACCCAAACAATGCCGGTTAGCAACCAATGCAACCCGCTCATTATGCACATAGCAGCGAGCGTATCGCCGGCTCCGCGCAAGGCCCCCGCATAAATAACTATAAAGGTTTCAACGGTTACATATATTGCTGCAAGGCGAAGCATTTTCACAGCGAGAATCTGCGACTCTGCCCATTCCGGTGTTATGGAGTGCGGCGCAAAAACATTTACCAAAATCTCGGGGACACCAACAAAAAATAAAATTATTATAAACGAATAACACACGCCTATTTTTATTCCGGAATGCGTAACACGATTCGCAGAAGCAAAATCACGCGCCCCCACATATTTCCCAACCAGGCTTGTTGCTCCTATTTCCAAACCAATTAAAGGCACAAAAGCCACTAAATCCCAATTGAACATTATGCTTGTGGCAGTTGCAGCCACCAATCCCTGCGTATCAAAAAGGAGAATCAAAGTTAAAAAAGCAAGCATGTTCAAAAACATTTCCGTACCGGATGGCAAACCTTTTTTTATGAGCGTTGATAAAATTCTTTTGCTCAAGCGCCAACACTTGTTGGTTGAATAATTTTCTTTGTATTCTTTATTGAAAAAATTTACGAGCAAAAAACAAAGCGCAACAAAATTTCCAATCACAACGGCAATTGGCGCGCCTATAATATCAAGAGCCGGCAACCCAAGCTTGCCAAATGTAAAACCGTAGCTTAGAAATAACGTTGCCACCAAACCAGAGAGTGTTGCAGTCATTACAATGCGGGTTTTTCCAAGCCCTATAAAAAAACATGCAAAAGCATGGCGAATCATTGTGATTATGCAGCCATAAATCAAAATATTAAAATATTGTATTTGCAAAGTATTTTGCAATTCCGGAACATCAAAGGAGTTCAAAAATGCATGCGCCGGAGGTATAAGAGCAAGAGCAAGGGGATAGCAGCATAAAGCTATAAAAAATGCCTGCACAAGCACAAGCGAGCATCTGGATGTTTTTTGCGCCCCCAAATTTTGTGCCACCATTGCAGTGGAATAACTTATAACTCCGTTGAAAAACGTTATAGCTACCATCTCCGTAAGCCCGCCTATAAGCGAGGCATTCATATAATCAGAACCTAATTTAGATAAAAACAGGCGGTTTATAAAAATCAAAAAAGTATCAAAAGACATGGACATCACCATGGGAAGCGATACCATCAACATCTCCTTAACTCCGCCTTTTTGCGAACTGTCGCCGAAAAATTTCACCGTTTGACTTTAGACCTCGCTTTGCCCTTCGGGGGTGGGAACTCAAAGCTTATTTTTCCTTTTTTATCCATTTTAAGGAATGCATCAAAAAGACGGCGGGTTTTTGCAGAGCGAAAACCTTTTATCAACTCGGTTTTTTCACCGGAGAGCAAGGCTTTAATATGTTCGGCACTCAAGGTTTTGCCCAAAATATTTTTGGCAATGCGAAGCCCCGTGCTTTTACCTTCCACAAAACTCTGCGAAACAAAAGCAATCATAACTTCATAAACCGGAGAATCATCTACAGGCGAATTCCCTATTGGAGTTTGCTCGCTAAAATCTAAACCTTCTTTGCCTTCTGTCAAAGATAAATCTTCAAAAACAAACTCAACCTTGTTCTTGTCATTCAAAATTAAAGCGGCAGTAAATTCCTTGCCTTTTTTAGAACGGAACCCACTCAACGGGCCTAGCTTTTTCTTTTCCAAAAGCTCCGTCACTTCCGCAAGAGACATGTGCCTGCCGCCTAAAAATTTTCTTATTCTTATGCCGCTATCGGTTTCATAGTTGGAAACCGTTTCGTGCACTTGCTCGCCCGCAGCCTCTGCCACCGCTTCTTTTTTTGTATCGCTTTCATTAAAGTTCTTTATTTTGTCAACCATTTGGGAAGTCAATTCCTCAATATCGCACATAAAGTCTTTTCTGGAAACTTTACCTTTTTCCATCAAACCCAACTTATATTCCCACTCACCTGTGAGCTCCGGGCTTGTAAGGTTTTCAATTTGCATGGAAACTGCCATATTGATTAAATCAAAAGCCTTTCCCGTTGGCAAAAGCTCCTTGCCCTCCCTCACCAAATACTTATCGGAAATCAGCTTTTCTATTGTGGCAGCCCTTGTTGCCGGAGTCCCCAAACCTCGCTCCTTCATTGCATCGCGAAGTTCCTCGTCTTCTATCAGCTTGCCGGCACTTTCCATAGCGGAGAGCAACGTGCTTTCCGTGTAACGCGCCGGAGCTTTTGTGACATCTTCCGAAATCTCTATCTTTTTTGCAAGCGGTTTTACATCCGGTGAAGAAAGTTTCGGCATAATATCCTCTTCTTCTTCGCTTTTGCCATAAACCGCTTTCCAACCCGGATTTTTTAAAATTTTACCCTCGGTAACAAATGTTTCATCCTCTACTGTTGTGGTGCGCACTGTGTGCAAATATTCAGCAGACGGATAAAAAACAGCCACAAATCTTTGGCAAATCAAATCAAAAATTTTACGCTCCGGTTCGCTTAGCGAGCCTGGGGTATTGCCCGTTGGAATTATGGCATGATGGTCGCTCACCTTTGCTGTGTTGAAAATTCGCGGGTCTTTGCGCACATAATTGTTTTTAATGGCAAACTCTGCATGTTTTGCAATGCCGCCTGTTAAAGAACCCATTGTTTTTTTCGCAAGCCCAACATAGTCGTCCGGTAAAAATTTACTGTCGGTTCTGGGATAGGTAATCAATTTATGCCGTTCATACAAGGTTTGTGCAATTTGCAAAGTGGTTTTTGCAGAAAATCCAAAACGCCCGTTTGCATCTCTTTGCAAAAAAGTCAGGTCGTAAAGCGGTGGGCATTTTTGAAATACTTGCTTAGATTCTTCTTCAACACTCCCCCGCTTCCCTTCGCATTTCTCAAGGACAGCCAAGGCTTCTTCTTTTGCCCAAATCTTTTGGTTGCCGTCTTTTACCCACTTACCAAAATAACAATCAGACGATTCTAAAAACTCTGCCGTTAATGTCCAAAAAGTTTGCGGAACAAATGCCATTCGGCTTTCTTCTCGCTTTACAATCAATGCAAGCGTTGGTGTTTGCACTCTGCCGCAGGGCGTTAATTGGAACCCTCCGAACCTGCTGTTATACGCCGTTAACCCGCGCGAGCCGTTTATGCCAACAAGCCAATCTGCCTCAGAGCGAGAAAGAGCCGCCGCCTGAAGGTTCCTCATCTCTTCGTGTGAGCGCAAATTTTCAAAAGCTTCTCTTATTGCCGCTTGAGTCATGCTTTGCATCCAGAGTCTTTTTATAGACTTGCCGGAAATTGATTTTCCCTGCTCATGCTCCAATATATAATGGAATATGAGTTCGCCTTCACGACCTGCATCGCAAGCATTCACTATTGTGTCTATGTCTTTGCGGCGAATTAGCTTGCCCAAAGCGGACAGGTGAGCTTTGGTATCAGGCAAAGCGGTTAATTTAAATTCTTTTGGAATTATTGGGAGGGTTGCCATGTTCCATGTTTTATATTGCTCACCCATGTCTTTTGGATCAGCTATGCCAACCAGGTGCCCAAGTGCCCAAGATACTATAGTGCTATCGCTTTCTAAATAAGCTTTTTCTTTGCGAAACTTACCGCCGAGCGCCTTTGCCAAATCATTCGCCACGCTAGGCTTTTCTGCAATCACAAGAGTCTTCTGCACATTTTCGGTGCTTTTATTCATGGTTTTGAATATAGGAAATTAACGCTACGGCTTGTGCGGCTATGCCTTCTTCGCGCCCAACGAATCCTAATTTTTCTGTTGTTGTGGCTTTAATGCCTATTTTTGCTTCTTCTATTCCCAGCGTTTTGGCAAGTGCAGCCTTCATTTCCGAGCGGTGCGGATTCATTTTCGGTTTTTCTGCCATTATAATGCTGTCTATGTTTTCAATCTTAAAACCCAGCTTAAAAATTTCTTCCTTCACTTGCTTCAAAAGTATCAAACTGTCTATGTCTTTAAATTTTGGGTCATTATCCGGAAAGTGCGTTCCTATATCTCCCAGACCTGCGGCTCCCAGCACGGCATCGCATATGGCATGGGTCAGCACATCAGCATCGCTGTGCCCCAAAAGCCCCTTTGAATGCGGAATTTCCACTCCCCCAACAATACACTTCCGCCCTTCTACAAGCCGGTGAACATCAAACCCCATACCTATTTTAAACATGGTGCTAAGGTAGAAAAATTTAGTTAATCAGTAGCTTACTATATTTAGTTTTATGCTTCATGCGCTAGAGCTTGCAACTTATGCAATTCAAAAATGCCGACCTAACCCAGCGGTGGGGGCAGTTGTTGTGAAAAATGGAGTGATTCTTGGGGAAGGTTATACTCAGGAATATGGAAATTCTCATGCGGAGATTATTGCTTTAAAAAATGCCGGCGAAAATGCAAAAGGTGCGGAATTATACGTTACGCTGGAACCTTGCAACCACCATGGGCAAACTCCGCCCTGCACAGACGCAATAATTAAAGCTGGAATTAAAAAAGTTTACTATGGTTTTTTAGACCCGAATCCACAAGTTACAGGAAAGGGAATTGAAAAGTTGAAAGAGGCAGTTGAAGTTGAAAAAGAAAATTTAAATGGGTTGGTAGACGTTTTTTATGAGCCCTATTCTTGGTTCGCGAAAAATAAAACGCCTTTTGTAACTTTGAAAATAGCTCAAACTATGGATGGTTTTATTGCAAACAGCAATAAAACTCCGCTGCGAATAACCGGTGAAGAATCTCAAATTGAGCTTCACAGATTGCGCAGTTTTTGTGATGCGGTTGTTGTTGGCGGCGGAACTTTTCGCTCTGATAATCCGCAACTCTCGGTGAGAAAGGTAAAGGGAGCAAATCCGCAGAAGATTATTTTTAGCAGGGCTAATTTTAGCGGCAAAACTTTTGAGGAAAGTTGGCGTTTAATGCTTGCGGAGTGCGCTGAAAAAGGAATGCATCATATTTTGGTTGAAGCCGGTGCGGAACTTGCGAAAAAATTATTTGAAATCTCATCATTTAATCGTTTTTTGTTATGGACCTCGCCTCTTAGAGTTGGCAACGGCTTGCCTTGGAGAAGTTCGGATTGCAATTTGGCATTGAGAAAAACTTATATGCAGGGCAAGGATTTTTGCATGGAATTTGCCCTTGATTAGTGATTGGTTATTAAATTGTAAAACCTTTCGTGAGAAACTTGGCTTTTGAATGTTACGGAGTCGCCGGTTTCGGGGTGTTGCATACCGTGAGTGCCGTATTTTAATTCATATTCACGGCAAGGGAGACCGTTTTCCAAGTTTAAAGCCACATCATAGCGATTCTGATATACGGCTTCTTTTGGGTGATAACCCTTGAAAGGCGCCCCAGCCCTAACAGAATTCACATGCTGCTCCCATATAAAATAAGGGAAAGGTTCTTTTTCTTGCAAAAAAACTGAGTATTCAAAACATCTTTGACCATTTATTTTTCTAAAACCCTTTGTTACCACAGAATCTATTTGAACATTTGGCATCACAGGCAAGCGCCCTTGAGATTCAAGCATTTCCGTTATATTTTTGTTCAACGGAACTTTGCCAAGAAGCAAGTGGGTTATTTCCCAACGCCGCCTTTCTATACGATCCAAGTCCATTTGTCGAGTCATTCGGCTTATTTGCTTTCTCCACCTGTCCGGTATGGCAACTTTTGCAACCACAGCAGAATCAAAATCTTCGTAGCCTTCTATATCCATAACCCTAAGCCCCCGCGCAGAGAGTTTTAAATGCGGGGTTCGGTAAGCAAGTTCAGGCGGATAAGACCTTTTTAAATAACCTTCCGAGGCATCGGAAATAAAAGTTCTATCAAGGTAAAGCATTTCACCGTTTTGGCTGTACTCATTTGTAAAATATATTCTGGTTCTTGTGCCAAGGTGCTCAGTTTCTCCATCCATAGTAGCATAATGACTTTGTGCCATAACATCAAACTTAACAGGAGCATGCAAGTCATAAGTGATATGAACGCTTTTCTCTCCAAAACAAGAAATCAAAAGCAGCGCAACTACCCCACTTACCACTATTCTCATTTAACAAGCTCCATTCTTTTTTCCGCTATAATGGAATCGCCGGCGGCGAATGCTATGCGGTAAGTGCCGGGGGTTGAGGTGCGCAAAATTTCTCTCGCGGTTAAAGGTTTAAAATCCGGGCCTTTTACAATGGCTTTAGCGTCTTTATTGCTAACCGGTTGAGAACGCTTGAATAAAATGCGGTCTGTTTCGCCTTGATAAATTCTCAGCTCAACTTGAGAAACCTTAAAAAATTTGTTTCCATTATCCAGTTGAATAACTATCTCATCATTTGCCTTAAACACCGAGGTTGTATCAGTTGCAATTTTCAAAGAAGCATCCCACCCATTCCCCAAAATAACCACAGAATCATACTCCTCCGGCTTACAGCCAATCAAAGCAGCAAAAACAGCAATAAAAATAAGATAACGCATAGTTAGAATATAGTAAATAACAGATTTCATAGCCTGCCTAGTTTCGGCTTAAATCTGCTATTCTATCTAAAAAGTATTTTCGAGGGCGGTTTTTTTCTGTTATTCGCCAGCAAAGAGTGTTGCCAAAAAGGATAATGTTCCAAAAACCAAAAAGAAAAAACATTATCATTGGGATAGTTGCGAGAGAACCATAAAAAAGAGACCATTTTGCAAACATACTCGCTTTCAAAAACGCCATTACCAAAGTAAAAACGGATACCGCTACAAAAGTAAAAATCGCTGATATAAAAGCTGAGCTCCATCTCTTTTTAGTCTTTATAAGAGCCGCTCTCCAAAATCCTTTTCTCTCCGGAACATAAGGCATATAACAATATAAAAACCATAAACCTAACAAAGCAATAACAAGCAAAGATACAGGAATAGTCATGTTTACCAACATATTACCAAACTCTCCAAAAGAAAGCCTTTGAACCAAAACATCATTTAAAGCGTCTCGCACATAACGCAAAAATATGCTAATAACACCTATGCCGGCAACCAATAAAAGCAAAAATGGAATGAATACTACAACCTTTTGAAAATAACTGCGGGTTTCATTAATTCCCCAAATTATATTCATATTAGTCTCTATGGTATCTATTGCCAAAATAAAAGTTACAAACAATCCAATACCACCTATTATCCCAAAGGAACCCAGTCTGATTCCCATAACCTGATTCAAAAACGGCATTACATTGTCTAAAATTATACCTGTCATAATACTCAAATCAATAAAATCTTCAACATAAGGTGCAACTTTTTCCAAAAACTCGGGCAGATAAGCCGGCAAATGTTTTATGAATAAATCTCCAATACCAAGAGAAAGACTTATTGAAGTGAGCAAAATCAACAACGGAACTGCTGCCAAAAGCGAAGTATAAGCGAGGGCAGTGGCTCGTATTGTGCAATGTTCAAGCAAAAATATTCTGATGCTATCATATACTACTAGAGCAGGCAAGGGTCGCTTGCCCATCCAAATATCAAGTTTTCCAATAGGTTTACTCATACAATTTCCTCAACATATCCACTGGTATTATAGATACCGCAAGCAAAAGCACTATCCCCCACTGCCGCAAATCAAGCCCGTAGCATTTAAATACCTCGCCGCCAAAATAAACCAGCATAACCTGAATTACGGCTATTAAACCAAAAACCAACAGAAAATTTTTATTACTGCTTATACTGTCAAAAATATTTACGCTATCTGTACGTGCATTAAATGCGTTAAATGCAGCGATCATTACAAAGAATGTAAAATAGGCAGTGTGCAGAATTTTAATATCGCCATTGCCAAAAAAGTTTTTTAAAGGTGAGAATAAAAATACCAAACTCAAAATAAAAATCCACACAGAGCCCACACCTATAGCCTTCTGCATATCCTTGTTTACTATTGGCTCGTCTCTGCGTTTTGGTTTCTCTTTCATAAAGCGCCTAAGAGCCGCCTCACCACCAAAAGCAAGCGCAGCGAGAGTATCCATAACCAGGTTGATCCATAAAATTTGTATTATTGTAAGCGGGTTTTCGTGCCCCAAAAGCGGCGCGGCAAAATTTATTAGAACAGCGGAAACATTTATGGTTAACTGGAAAATAATGAACTTTCTTATATTATTGAAAATTGTTCTGCCATATAAAATTGCCTTATCTATGGAACTAAAATTATCGTCTAGAATCACAATATCACTTGCCTCTTTTGCAACTTCCGTGCCGCTGCCCATAGCGAAACCTACATCGGCTTTTTTGAGCGCAGGCGAATCGTTAACGCCATCGCCTGTCATCCCCACCACATAGTTAAGCTCTTGGCTTATGCGAACCAAGCGGCTTTTATCCGAAGGCAAAGCACGTGCCACAACTCGAATGTCTTTCATTTTTGCTTTTAATTCTTCATCGGAAAGAGCGGCCAATTCATCGGAAGTCATAACAAGGTCGCTTTCGTTTTTCAGCAAACCGGAATCCCTAGCGATTGCCACAGCGGTTTCTTTGCGGTCGCCCGTTATCATAACAACACCAACACCAGCATCAAAAACCTCCCGTATAGCCACAACAGACTCGGGGCGAATTTCATCTCTAATACCAACAACGCCTACTAAAACCCAATCGTCTCCCTCGCAAATTGCAAAAGCCAAAGCTCTTATAGCCCGCTCCGCAAGGGCGTTTATAGCCTTATCAAGCTCCCCATGTCGAGCATATTCCTTTTTTTGCCCACTGGAATCGTAATAATATTTGCATTTTTCAACAATTTTTTCAGGTGCACCTTTAACTAGGGTATAGGGAATACTCGCCTTTGGCGATTCACCAGCGAAATGTTCAACGGGAAGGGTGTTAGGGTATGGGGTATGGGGTATGGTTATAGTTGTAGAGGAGTATTTGTTTGTGCTGTTGAAGGGGGTTTTGTTTACAACGGGCAGACACGCAGGTCTGCCCTTACCATCGCTTGGGAATGCTAAAATGGCGCGTTCTGTTGCGTTGCCGCCTATTATTTTATCGCCGGAGATTATGGAGTCGGTGTTTTGGTGAATAGAGAGGGAGAGGTGTTTTTTTAAACCTTCTTGAATTTCGTTGTAGCTTTTGTATTCTTTTAAATCGCCGTCTATAAATACGGTTACCTCAAGTTTGCCTTTGGTTATGGTGCCGGTTTTATCGCTGAATAAAAAGTTCAGGCTGCCTGCGGTTTCTATGCCGGCAATTTTGCGAACAAGCACATTGTCACTCAGCATTCTGCTCATGTTCATAGCCGAAACTATGGCTATCATAAGAGGCAGACCCTCCGGAACCGCCATAACTATTATCACCACAGCAAGCATCACCGCATGAACAATGTCGTTCAGCAGCACCGACCAATTTGAGCAATAAGCGGAAATTTGTGCCATGTCAAAATTGTTGTTTATCACTATATTCTTAAATAAAAGCGCAAGGGCTATAGACGTACCGCCTACATAACCGAATTTGCTTATTGTTTTTGCAAGTTTTGTTAGCTTCAACTTCAAAGGAGTTTCCCTATCATCGCTTGCTTGAAGTTCCTCCGCTATTTTCCCATAAACAGATTTGTCACCAACAACAGAAACCTGCATCACTGCATTGCCATTGCAAACCACAGAGCCTCTAAGAACCTCATCATCATTTTTTTTTGAAACTTCTTCGGACTCTCCATTAAGCGCAGACTCATCCACTTTTATATTGCCATCTATTATTTTACCATCTGCCGGAACCTTATCACCTGGCTGCAGCAAAACGGCATCACCCACAACCAAGTCATCTATTGCAAGCTCGGTCACTATGCCATTTCGGTAAGTTTTAATTTTTATTCTCGAAGCATCTGCCTGTAATTTTTGAAAAGCGTTTTCGTTTCTATGCTCGGAAAATGTGGAAACAAAGGTTGCCAAAAGAATTGCTATTGCTATACCAGCAGGCTCATACCAAGACATATCTTTATCCACAAAAACAAGCAATATATTTATCGCCAGGGCAACCAAAAGAATTTTTATCAATGGGTCACCGAAATTGTGTTTTAATTTATCAAAAAAACCTTCACGTTTAATCTCTGTTAAACGATTATCGCCAAATTTTGCCTTTGATTCTGCTGTTTCTACATCTGTTAAACCAATTTGCATAGGTGTAAGGTAGAATTTTTCTACAATGGTATGTGGGTACTTATTTTTTTTAGAAATATATTTTCTAAAAAAACGACGAAACTAGCTTAAAAAAGCTACATCTGACAACAGTTGTTAGCAAAAAACATTTTTTTTGCATTTTTAAAATTATTTTTCCTCTGAAAAGCGTCTAAGGAGTATGGGAGATTCAAAATGAGAAATTTGCTCAATCAATTAATCATTGGAATTGTCGGAATTCTGACAATTGCTTGCACATCCGGCTCTTTAGAGAACCAGGAAAAACTTCATATAGAAATGCTGAACGTTGGGCAAGGGCTTGCCTTTTTAATAAAAGGCAAAAACTGCACCTCGCTCTACGATACCGGACCGCCAAATTCCGGCATAGACACAATGCTTCAAAATAGGAGCATCAAAACCTTGTGCTCCATAATCCTGAGCCACGATCACAACGACCACACAGGCGGACTCAGCGACCTAGACAAAATGGCAAAAAACGGCGAAATTCGCATAAATAGGGTGATTTTCTCAGATGAGCTTTTCCGAGGCGACACCCTCGCAGACTTTTTGCCCTGGACAGCCAGGATTCTATTCCCTTTGCAAAACCACACCCTAACCGGAAACGCCTCAAGCGTGGCAATGCGACTAAGCGATGCGCAAAACAGCTTTTTATTCATGGGAGACTTGGAAGCCGAGCAGGAAAAAAGTCTTTTGGAGCTGGAACCCTTGCTTAGCGTCACGGCTCTGCAAGTTGGGCACCATGGCTCTAAAACCTCGTCTTCATGGAGTTTTTTGGCGCAAATTCAGCCGGAAATAGCGTTAATAAGCGCCGGGCGGAACAATTCCTATGGACACCCACACCCCGAGACTCTAGCCAAGCTTAGTTTAATTCTGCAAGACTCAACGCAAATCTTTCGCACAGACACAGAAGGAAGCATAAAAATAGAATGGGCATACGGAATAGGAATGTGGAGTAATTGAGTTCACGCTGATTTGAACGCTCTGGGACATGGGAAAAGCGACACGCAGAGCCACGTTGGCTGGGACAAGCGGTAATGCGGAGTTACATTAGCTGGGATATGAACCAATGTAGTTTTGCATGCCGCTTCCCAAAGTAAAGAATTCTGAATTTACCATTCCATAATTACTATATTCAATTCGATATGCCCAGTATTCGTTGGATAAGACATGTAACTGTGAATGGTGTGAAGTGTACGCTGGAAGTTATGGTTGGTGTGCAACACATAGCCGATCGTTGCTATGTTCGCATAAACCAGGAACCGGAACTTTGGTTTACACCATCATCGGATTCTCGTGACGAAATTGTTAGAGAAGCTACACAGATACTTTATCAACGTTTGCAAGGCGCTGAAGTTTTAAATTTAGACGGGACACCTTTCCAATGGGAATAAATCCACTTTACTTAGCCATACACGGCCACTTTTACCAGCCGCCCAGAGAGAAACCCTGGACGGGAATCATTGAGCGGCAAGAAAGCGCCGCTCCTAACCACGACTGGAATGAGCGAATAGCAGAACAATGCTACTCCCCAAACGGAGCCTCGCGCATCCTTTCATCAAATGGGCGCATAGAAGCGGTAGTGAACAACTACAGCTACATGAGTTTCAACATTGGCCCCACGCTAATGAACTGGATCAGAACTCAGAGACCAGACATCTACAACTATATAAAAGAAGGCGATGTTCTCTCTGCAGAGCGACTTGATGGGCACGGGAACGCGATTGCGCAGGTATATAACCATATAATAATGCCTCTCGCTTCCAAAAAAGACATGCTAACGCAAATACGCTGGGGCATTCAAGACTTCATGTTCCATTTCAACAGAAAACCTGAAGGAATGTGGCTCGCCGAAACTGCCGTAAACATGGACACCGTTGTTGCCCTGATAAAAGAAGGCATAAAATTCACAATCCTGTCACCGCAGCAAGCAGACTCATTCAGAGCACTGAATCAAGACAACGCAGCATGGACAGATTGCAGCAATGGCAGCATAGACACAACAAGACCCTACAGAATAATTCCGATTGATTCAAAAGGTAACAGAACTTGCAGCGGTCACTTAGATGTGTTTTTCTACGATGCAGACCTATCCACAGCGGTTAGCTTTGAACACTTGCTCAAAAACGGCACCAGCTTTGGAAACAAAATTTTAAGCGCAAAGAATAACAGCAAAAAAGGAAGCCAAATCATTTCCATAGGAACAGACGGCGAGTCTTACGGGCATCACGAGCCTTTTGGTGATATGTGCGCAGCTTGGTTATTCGAAAAATTCTGCCCACAAAACAACGTTGTCCCTGTGAATTATGGTTGGTACTTGGAAAAGAATCCGCCGGAATTTGAAGTTCAGCTCAAGAATGCCCAAGGTGAAGGCTCGGCGTGGAGCTGTGCACACGGCGTTGGCAGATGGTACAGAGATTGCGGTTGCTCAACAGGCAGCGGTCCGGGGTGGAACCAAAAATGGAGAGGCCCTCTAAGGCAGGCTTTCGACAGAGTAAAAAAACTTGCAGATGATATTTTTGAAAGAGAGTTCCCCATTTTAAGTGACATTAAATGCTGGGATGCCCGCGATAAATACATTGATGTTCTGCTTGAGCCGGAAAATCCCGAGCGCAAGGAAGAGTTTGCCGAAGCAGTGCTTCGCTCTCATGCCGAAAAAGATGACAAAGTGAGCTTGTTCTGTCTTTTGGAAATGCAAAAATTCTGCTTGTATTCTTATACCAGTTGCGGTTGGTTCTTCAACGATATTGAAGGTTTGGAACCTGTGCAAAATATGCGTTACTGTTTGCGGGCAATAGAACTTTTAAAGAAGTTTTTGCCAGACGGAAATGCTTTGGAAAACGAAGTTTTAACCATTTTGAGCAATATAAAATCCAATGAAAGCGGCAAAACCGGAACTGAAATTTGGATGGACTATGTGCGCCCAAAAATACCCGTAAACTACACTTCAATAGCCGGAGAAGCTGCAAAACTGCACCTAAAGCTGCCTCACCAGCCGGCTTCGTGCATAAAAGCAAATTCTATAAAAAGCAAAGACGGTCAGTTGATTTTGCAAGCCACCTACACACACCCAGACACTTACGAAAGCGAAGACGCAACCGTTTTGGTTGCAACGGATTCCATAGGCAGAGTAAAAATTGTTTTGCAACCGTCAAAAGCCAACTCCAAACGCATTCCGATTTTTGTGGAAAAAAACGAACTGGATAAAACGGATTTTAAAAAACTTTATCCAAGTGCTTTTGTGTTGCGCTTGCACGAACTTCCGCAATATATTTTGGCAGAAATCAATGAAATGCATTCCATGGTAAAACTTTCGGATGTGAGCAAAGGTTTGCTGGAATTCTCCGAAAAATTCGGAATAAGCCTTGACTGTCTTGCTGATAATTCAGACTCGCTTGCTGCGCCGCTAAAGCAAAGCATGGTTCTCAACTTGACCATAAAATTAAGGCAAATTGCCATAGAGGCTCTTTACAACGATTCTCCCGATGCTTTTGAAAAAATAAGAGAGCTGAAAGATGAGTTTAACGCGCTAAAAATTCCGTTAAAATCCATTGCTTTAGATAAACTCTTTGTAGAGCGCTTGGTTAAGTTAATCTCTAGAGTTCAGGAAATGCAAAACCAAACTTTGGACAACAGCGAGAAGATGCAAAAATTTGTGAATAAAATAACCGAGTTAATAACCATAGCAGACTGGCTTTGCTTGGATATTAACAAATATTATTTGGAAAACAAAAGCTACGATGCTTACTTGCTGTATAAAAAGAACAAAGCAAAAAACGCCACTTTAAAACCGATGTTTGAATGGTTGAATTTTGAGGTATAGGCGTGAGTTTTGTAAAAATTATCGCTTTTGATTTGGAAACAACAGGTTTGGATGTTGGCAAAGATGAAATAATAGAACTGGGCGCAATTCTCTTTTCCGTCAAAGAGAGCCGTGGGCGCATGGTTCCGGAAAAGCTGGACGAGTTTCAGACTTTTGCAAAAGCTTCAAAGCCAATTCCTCCTGAGGCTTCCAGGGTAAATAACATAACAGATGATATGCTTGTTAATGCACCTTCTTGCGCTGAGGCGTTGAAGCAGTTCAAGGTTTTTTGCGACAGGTCAAATTGCCTTGTGGCGCACAATGCAGAGGCCTTTGATAAAAGATTTTTGAGTGCTGCTTATGGCAAGCATTCTGTTCCTTTTCCAACGCAGCCAATTTTAGACAGCATAAAAATGGCACGTAATATAGTGCAACTCCCAAACTACAGTTTAGGAACCATAGCCAAGGCTCTTGAGGCTAGAAAAGAAATATCCTTAAAGGTCGATGAAAAATCCATGCATCGTGCAACTTATGACTGTGAAATGCTCATGCATGTTTTGGTTGCTCTTTTGAGGGACAGGCTTTCCAACGAGGAATGGGTTGCGCAAGAATTTTTGCAAACTTTAAAAAGAAAGGATATCCATCAGGATTCCACACCAATTAAACCGGTAAGACCCAAAGCCGCCGGACTGTTTTAAACAATAACATTGAATTAATCAGTGCTTCCTATATAACTATCAGAAAAAATAACTTAGGCCTAGGCAATATTGAAGGAGCCAAGTTTTGTCTTTTCTAAACGGATTATATGGAGGATGTCTATCGTTTTCCTTTGCAGAGATATTTGTCAAGTCATAAACTCCTCTAAGGTCAACTGCGAAATTTTGGGTCATATAATAACCAACTCCAAAAGCGGCGCCAATATCAACTGTTGCTCTATCCTTATAGTCTATTGTTTTTTTTGCTGCCGGTCCGCCCATTGGTTCCATCATTTGCTGCGCTTGTTCATTTGATAATATCATTTCCTGTTCCAATTTGGATGAGAATGGAATGCTAAATTGAACTCCGCCGGTCAAATAAAACGATGCTTGCGTTGGAGTAAATCTAAGCATTAAGGGAATACCTATGGCAAATTCTGTTAAACTCTCTTTTATAGTCGCATCCATTTTCATTGCTCCAACCTGAGGGGGAATGGGAAGCTCCGCAGGCATCAGAGATGAAAGCTCCGCATCCTTTTTTGCTAATTCATGGTTGTATAAATTTCTGTAAAAAAAGTTTAATTCCGGGTTAAAAGTTAATGAGTTTGCAATAGGAATACTTGTGATTATTCCTCCTCCAAAGCCCATACCCATGCCAGGAGGCTTACCTCTCCAATAAACATCATATAAACTAAATCCTGTTCGTACACCAAACTGGAACGTATTTTCCTGAGAAAAAGACGAGACTGCAGTTAATACAAGCAATGCAATTATTGAAACTATTTTATTCATAGCGGAGAAAATAGTAATTGTGAAAAATTAAATTAATCGCTAATCAACGTCGCTTATTGGCATTGCACAGTTTCCTTGGAATTCTGCATTTTCGTTTATCACTATTTGGCGGGTTTTTATATCGCCTA
>JAITUM010000090.1 GCA_031286305.1 Candidatus Fibrimonadaceae bacterium
AGATTGGCTCAGAAAAAACGGTTAAATCTGCTTAAAAACAGTGGTTTTTGCAAAATCCAATCCCCAATCCCTAGTCCCCAATCCCAAACAACGACTTAATCAGTGATTACTATAGTAAAAGACACTAAGCTAAAAAACATAAAAATGAGGCGCTTTGGGGCGTATCTGGCTCTTGTTTGCGCAACCAAATGGGGCTGCCGCTCACGGGCAGCGTCACAGAAATAAGCATTCCCAAAGGGGAACGGAGTGCCTTCAGCACCTAGTAATACCGCAGAAAAATGATTAAATTTGCTCAAAAACAATAATTTAAGCGTTTTTACTAGTCACTAACCACTAGCTACTGCATTAAGTTAGGTATTATTTTCTATATTTCTTTTCCCATTGGAGGATTTGATGACAGATAGACTTAGCAAATATTTAACTGCTGGTTTTGCAGCACTGATAGCTTTGATTACTTACGCTATTACCGTAGCTCCTACCGTGAGCTTTTGGGATTGCGGCGAATTTATAGCCAGTGCCCATACCTTAGGCATACCGCATCCGCCCGGGAGGCCGTTTTTCATTATATTCGTGCGCGCAGTGATGATACTTTTACCCATGGTCGAAGAAGTTGCCAAAAGAGCTAACTATATATCAGCTGTTGCATCTGCAGCTACGGTGTTTTTAACTGCGATTTTTGTTTGGCACCTGCTCTCAAAGCTCACAAAAAATGCTCCGAGATTTGTTTTTATAGCCGGTTCCTTGTCTGCAAGCTTGCTGCTGATGTTTTCAAGCACCTTTTGGTTTAACGCTGTGGAGGCCGAAGTATATAACCTCATAATGCTTGTGATATTGATAAACTCCTATGTTGCCTTGTTATACCTAGACTGCCAAGATGAAAGGCGCAGAAACCAGTACCTCACATTCATATGCTACTTTGCCTTTTTGGGTATAGGTTTCCATCTCTTTGCAATGCTTACAATACCGGCTATATTTGTTTTGGTTTTGCTCGCAGAAAAAAATCCGCTCAAAGCCCTTAAAGACCGCTGGCCAATATGGGTTACCGGCACCGTGCTCTGTTCTGCCGTTTATGCAATTTCATACTTCCTGAGCTTTGCTCTTATACTTTTGGTGGTTCTTTTTGTGGCATGGCTTGCTGCAAAAAAAAGCATATTCCACAAAGATATTTCTCTCTCGTTCGTTTTTACAATAGTGGCTTTGCTGGGTTTCAGCACCCACCTTTATATACCCATTCGCTCTGCATTGAACCCCATAATAGATGAGAACAAACCGGAAATAATAGTTAGAAACGAAAATGGCGATTTATTGCTAAGAAATCTTTTGCCCTTTGAACAAAATGGGAATTGGTTGAGTGTCAAAGGCAAGGATGGTTGGCAGCTGGGGAACTTTTTACCCTTTAAAGAAAATGAAAGCTGGCGCGCTTTTTACGATTATTTGGAACGCAAGCAATACGGCTCCGAAAGCATGATAACCAGGTCTTTTTACCGACGCTCGCAACCTGAAAATCAATTTATGGTGTTCCCTCACATGGGATATGGCGGCTATCAAATTGCTCAGTACACACCATTTAAACCCGGTGAAGTGAGTTATTTGCAAGGAGGTTTTTATACCGTAGATGCAGAAATGAATCCACCTGTTGTGCGTGGCTCCATAAAATTTCCAACGCTTATGATGAGTTTTGTGGGCGGGAACAAGCCTATACAGGCGGCTATATTCTTGCTGTTTAACGGTTTGCTTTTTTGGATTGTACTAACAGCTTTTAGAGCTAATAAAACTATTGGCATATACTTGGCCTTGCTCTACGGGCTTTGTTCTTTTGGGCTTTTGTGGTACTTAAATTTTTCAGACGGCACCAAGCCTGAGCGCCGCGACAGCGAGATGTGGTTAAGGGAAATGCGATATTACACAAGCATGCTTTCAAGCGATGGCATGACGGCAAATGTTCCAAACGTTCCGGACCCAAATACGCTTTTGAATATTCAGCGCAAAATTTACGCTGACCAATTAAGAGGAGAAAACAACAGCCCTGCCAGGCAACTAGGCGCATGGCAAAACTGGGAAAGGATACAGGCGGCTTTCAGAAGCAGAGGGGCGCAGTCTCCACCGCTTCCAACTCCTGTGCACTTGGAGGTTAGAAACAGAGACTATTTTTACACTCCTGCTTTTGTGTTTATGTCTTTGCTTTACGGGCTTGGCATAGGGTTTTTGCTGCTCAACATTCAGCAGCGAAAATCGAAAATGCTTTTACCCAGCGGCATAGCCATTTTGGTGCTTTGCGGCACGGTTCCGCTTTTTGCAAATTACAAGGAGCATAACAGAAGAAATCTTTGGGTGCCTTGGGACTATGCATACAACTTGCTCATGAGCTGCGAACCTAATGCAATACTCTTTACCAATGGCGATAATGATACATTTCCTCTTTGGTTTGCTCAAGAGGTTGTTGGCATAAGAAAAGATGTGAGGGTGGTGAATTTAAGCCTTGGCAACACGGACTGGTATATAAAGCAAATGCTGGATAACCCGCCTGTTTTAAAATTGAGCTATGACAAAGCCGGCATAGACAGGGAGATGGTGCTTTCGGAAAAAAATATTGAACTGCCGGAGCAAAGAATAGAACACTGGGTCAATTTGGCAGATTCGCGCATTCCAGTGCTTGACCGTCAGATTGAAATTCTCAGCAATAACTTGAGTTCCGCCGATAATGCCGCAGATTCGGCAAGAATAGATGCCGAGCTGGAAAGGCGAAAAGTGTGGCTCCAAGCCTACACCGCTCTAAAAGAATGGGGCGAGCCTCGCAAAAGCGGCATTATGCAAACGCAGAATAAACTGGTGATAGATTTAACCATGAATAACTTGGATAGACCCATACACGTTTCAACGACTGTTGCGCTTTCTAACGCTGTTGGTTTAGACAAATACATGGTGCAAAAAGGCATGATTTGGGACTTGGTAAAAGGAACGCTCATTCCTAGCAAAGATAGTCTTGATGTTGAGAGAACCGCTTTTCTTATTGATAGCGTATTTAAATATAGAGGCTTGGGTGATGGCACCGCTTATATAAACTACGAAACCAAGCAGCTTCTTTTTAATTATAATTCCATGTATATTCGCCTTGCCATGGCAATGAGAGACCTCTATGTGGATACCATGCAAGAGAAGCTTTTAATGTCTTTGCAAGAAGATTCGGATGTTGGTATTGAAAATATGGAAGATGATTTCAAAATTTTAGAAAGAGGGCTGGGTTATGTGGATATAGGCATAAGGCAGTTCCCTGAAGAATGGCGCAACTACGCTGTTGCATATGATTTGCTAAAGCTTACGGGAGATGAGGCTCGTGCTGCGGAATATTTAGAAAAAGGGCTAAGAGAAATTTCAGATGGTTCCGGCAGAAGGTATTTGCAATCAATGCTAGACAGAACGCAGAGTCAGGAATAGGGCGTGGATTTAAGCATAATAGTTCCTATAAAAGATGAGGCGGAAAGTTTGCCTAAACTGCTTGAAGAAATAAAAGCAGCAATACTTCCGACTTGCAAAAATTTTGAAGTTTTAGTTATAGATGATGGTTCACGCGATAATTCCTGGGAAGTGCTTCAAAATTTATCAAAGGAATATAACTTTCTAAAAACGATAAGGTTTCAGTATAATTGCGGAAAAGCGGCGGCTCTATCGCATGGGTTCAGCATGGCAAAGGGCAGGAACATAGCAACTATGGACGGTGATTTGCAAGACGATCCCGCAGAAATTCCGGAAATGCTGAAAATGCTTGATAGCTGCGATTTGGTCAGTGGCTGGAAAAAAAAACGCTATGACCCGTGGCACAAAACAATACCGAGCTTATTTTTCAACTTAGTTGTTTCTATTGTGTGCGGGCAACGCTTGCACGATTTTAACTGCGGACTAAAGGTTTACAAAGCTGAAGTTGCAAAGAGTGTTATTCTTTACGGAGATTTTCACCGTTTTATTCCTCTTATGGCAAGTTGGAATGGGTATAGAATCTCGGAAAAAGTGGTTGAGCACAGAGCAAGGTTGCATGGAACTTCCAAATATGGGGTTTCAAGATTTGTGTCGGGTTTTTTGGACTTGCTCACCTTGATGTTTTTGCATAAATTTGCAATTAAGCCTTTGCATTTTTTTGGCCCCTTTGGTTTGCTTGCTTGCCTTGCAGCCTCAATTGTTTTTGGTTATTTTGGGATTGAATGGATTAACTCAGGCGAGCTTAGGGTTCGTCCTTTGCTCATTTTGGCCGGTTTTACTTTTGTTTCCGGTGTTCAATTTATATCCCTGGGCTTGCTGGGAGAAATGTTGAATTCAAAAGTTCAGAATAAGGAATATCCTATTGCAGAAAAAACTGTAGCGAGCAATGAAGTTTGAGTTAATCTTAATTTCTATATTATGCTTAGGAGAAAACATTATGTTGGAAACAGATATCAAAAAAATGAGAGAACAGTTGTTTTTTAAACTGAGCAACGCTGAAGACTTGGAGCTTCAATGGGAAGCTAAAGCTTATAAAGATTGCATGGACATGGTAGATGCTATTCTCAAGGCGAATGGGGTGCCAGACTAAAGCAGGCACTGCCGTTTTTTTTAAGACCGCAAAATTCTTCGTAATCAATAAGTTCTTTGATGCTTGGTTCCCTTCCGCACACCAGGCAGCTTTCGTCTTTTAAAATCTTAAGCTCATCAAAACTTGCCTCCCATGCGCTGAACAAAAGCAAACGACCTGTGAGCAGCTTGGGCTGAACGCTCTGCTTTCCTATTGCAAGTTTCAGAACCTCGTTTGCCATAATGCAGCCAATAACTCCGGGCAAAACTCCAAGCACTCCGCTAGTCATACAAGGTTTAAGAGCTAGAGATGGCGGCTCGGGATACAGGCAACGGTAGCAAGGTCCCTCTTTTGCATAAAAAACACTAGCTTGCCCTTTCAACTCCGATACCGAGCCATAGACATAAGGTTTGCCCAAAAGAACGCAAGCATCGTTCAACAAGTAACGAGTTTGAAAATTATCGGAACAATCTACTGCTATTTGATAATCCTTCAAAATATCAAAAGCGTTTTTGCCGGTTAGTGCAGCGTTATGGGTTATTATGTTTACAAGCGGATTCATTTCTTTTAGATGCGCGCTTATAACTTCGCTTTTCTGTTTGCCAATGTCTTTGCTTATATAAGCAATTTGCCTTTGCAGGTTAGACAAGTCAATTTGGTCAAAATCTGCTATGCCTATGGTTCCAACTCCAGCCGCAGCCAAATACATTGCCACTGGGGAGCCAAGCCCTCCGGCACCGACTATCAACACCTTGGCTTTTTTCAACTTTTCTTGCCCGCCAACACCTATCTCCGAAAGCAACAATTGGCGGCTATAGCGAGAAACTTCTTCGGGAAGCAACACTCTTTAATCCCTCAGTTTACTCTGAGCGTCCGCCAAATGCAAAGCGTCTATAATCTCTTTTAAATCACCTTCAACAATTTTATCCAAATTGTAAAGCGTTAAATTTATGCGATGGTCTGTTACCCTGTTTTGCGGAAAATTATAAGTGCGAATTTTATCGCTACGGTCGCCTGTGCCAACAAGGCTCCTTCTTTCTGCAGACTCTTTTTTCTGTTTTTCCATAATGGCATGGTCAAGCAAACGAGAACGCAAAAGGTCTAGGGCTTTTGAGCGATTTTGAATTTGGCTGCGTTCCGTTTGGCAAGCCACCACAACTCCGCTTGGAATATGCGTTATGCGAACCGCCGAATCCGTTTTATTCACATATTGACCGCCCGCTCCGCTGGCTCTATACACATCAACTTTCAAATCTTCAGTGCGAATTTCAACATCAACTTCTTCTGCTTCCGGCATAACCGCAACCGTTGCCGCTGATGTGTGCACACGCCCCTGAGACTCGGTTTCCGGCACGCGCTGAACCCTGTGCGCACCGCTTTCAAACTTCAAAACACCGTAAGCATCAGCACCACGAACAAAAAGGCAAATTTCCTTAAAACCACCAACCGTTCCTTCACTGATGTCCGTGACCTCAACCTTAAAACCTCTGTTCTCCAAATATGCCCTGTACATCTTGAACAAATCGCCTGCAAAAAGAGAAGACTCATCGCCGCCCGTTCCGGCTCTTATTTCTAAAACAGCATTACGGTTGTCAAAGGGGTCCGGTGGAGCCATCAAAATTTGCAACTCGGTTTCCATGCTTTCAATCTGTTTTTCCAGAGGACCAATTTCGGTTTTAGCCGCCTGAGCAAGCTCTGCATCATTGCCAACAAGAACTTCTTTCCATTCTTTTAAATCACTGCAAAGCCGCAAATACTCGGTGCCAGCGGAGTATGTTTTTTCCAAAGCCTTAAAACTCTTATGCAGCTTGGAGAATTTTTCCGGGTCCGAAGCTATTTCCGGTCTTGCAAGCTCTTGCTCAAGTTCCTCATACCGTTCTAAAAATGTTTGAACTTTTTCTTGCATAGATTAAAACTTTATTTTAGAGAAAATAACCGAATTTTTATTGAGATAGGGTTTTAGCGTGTTCCAAGATAAAAAAACGCTTTGCTCCCCTGCCGCATGAGGCCCAATCTTGTAAATGGGGTATAAGAATTCCAAACCGCCACCGACTATCCTTATGCTCGAGGGTATAAAATCACTTTCTTTTTGGGTATAAGTATAATCGGAAAGCGAACGCAGATTTTGCGAAAGCAAAAACTCCTTGATTATCAAATCTACAACATCTTTTTCCCAATTTTTAATGAATATATTGCCAAGCTCTATTTTTTTGCCATCTGCAATTCTGTAAATGCCAACATCAGAAACCGATATGCCATGTGCTCCACCCTTATGTTCATAGAGAGATGTTTCATATTGCACAACTCCCGGCAAAGGAAAAGACACTGCATCTGATAAAAATTTTATTTCTTTATTTTTAACAAATTGGTTCAAAGCCGCAAGCGGCTCCTGACCAAAGCTTTTTTCCCCAAATTTTTGCCTGATAAAATTTTTCTGCAGTTCACTCAAAGCGGCTGAATTTGGCAAAGCTACAGGATAAGTAATGGAAAATTGCCCGGTGGTATCCAAAAAAATTGTGTTAAAAGAGATATTATTCCCTGCAAATGCAAGACCTATGCAAATGTATAATAAAAGGAATTTCCGCATGAAGGTAATGTAGAAAATGCAAAAAACATCGCTAATTATTAAACAAAAACAGCATTATATCGCCGTCTTGCGTAACATAATCTTTGCCCTCAGTGCGTAAAAGCCCTGCATCTTTTGCTGCATTCAAAGAACCGTATTTCTCAAAATCCGCATAAGCTAGGGTTTCCGCTCTAATAAAGCCTTTTTCAAAATCGCTGTGAATAACGCCTGCACAGGCGGGTGCTTTCCATCCTTTATTGAATGTCCAAGCGCGAACTTCTTTTTCGCCGGCAGTGAAAAATGTTTGCAAACCCAAAATTGCATAACCTTTATGCACAACTTGATCCAAACCGCTTTCTGCCATGCCTAAATCTTTTAAAAATTCAGTTTTCTCTTCTGCCTCCATTGAAGATAATTCCTCTTCAATTTTGCCGCAGATAATCACCATATCCTGCCCTCGCTCGGCAGCGTATTTTTTCAGTTCTTCCGTATATGCATTGCCTGTTAGCACATCGTTTTCGCCAACATTTGCGCAATAAAAAATTGGTTTCGCAGTCAATAGAGCCAGCTCAAAAATAATTTCCCCTGCAACCTCGCTTTTTTCAAAATCCCTAGCAGCTTTTCCTTCACCCAAGTGCTTGTGCAGAGCCTCACATGCCGCCAGTCTCTCCTTTGCCTTTGCTGTTCCAATGCGAGCGTTCCGAGCCTCTTGAGCAAGCCGTTTTTCCACGCTATCCAAATCTTTCAGTATAAGCTCTGTCTCTATAATTTCAACATCCCTGAGTGGATTTACGCTTTCATGCACATGAACTATATTTTCATCGTCAAAGCAGCGCACCACTTCCATAATGGCTTCGCATTCTCTGATATGCGTTAAAAACTGATTTCCCAAGCCTTCACCCTGAGCTGCCCCCTTAACAAGCCCGGCAATATCCACAAACTGCGTAACAGCAGGAACAATGTTCCTTGGCTTATAAACCTTTGCAATTGCATTTAGCCGTTTATCCGGTACATTTACCATTCCGACATTCGGATTAATGGTGCAAAAAGGATAATTTGCGCTTTCTGCGCCCGCATTTGTGATAGCATTAAAAATAGTGCTTTTGCCAACATTTGGCAAACCGACAATTCCGCATTTAAAACCCATGCGCGGAATGTAGAAATTTTCTATATTTCACTCCATGATAACCCCAATGAGTAGAATTGTAGTAGCAGCCGCAGGTACAAGCAAAGAAGACACCTTAAATAGTCTTCGCCAGTGGGGTTTATTACATATTTTACCCTTGCAAACACCGGAAAATGAGCAAGTAACAGTTGCAAAAGCTGCATTTGCCAATGCCCAAAGGGTTTTAGAAGCTTTACCGGTCAAGGCAACTGCAGAAAATATAGACAAACATGAGCTTTTATCCAAAATAAGCGAAGTTTTGCAAAACAAAAAAGAAGCGGAAGAAGCCTTGGCTACAAGCTCGGCAGAATTGAAAAACCTTGAACCATTCGGCGATTTTGACCCACACAGCATAAGAGACCTCTCAAAACGAGACATACACATCAAGTTATATCGCGCTGAGGAAAAAGCTTACAAAGAAGTGAAAAATCTCATAGTTCAAGAATTTAAAAGAGTAAAAAACGAAGTATTTTTTGCAGTTTTTAGCAAAAGCCACATAGATCTGCCTTATACCGAAATAACCTTGCCCCTAAAGTCAGTCCAAGAACTTAAAGAAGACAGAGATAATGCAGAAAAAAACATTGCCGAGTGCAACAAGAAATTAGCTGCCTATGCAAGCAAAAGAAAAGATGTTGGCGAGCTTGTGCTACAGGCTTCCGATGAGCTTGCCTTTGAAGCTGCTAGTGCAGGCATGCACTCAGAAATCGGAGTTTGCTTTATACAAGGTTATTGCCCAAAAGAAAAGCTAACCTCGCTCAGCGAACTCGCAGCAAAAAATGGCTGGGGAGTTTCTGTGCACGAACCCTCCGCAGACGAAACGGTTCCCACGCTTTTAAAGCATCAAAAAGCCGTTAAACCCATAGATGCTCTTTACAATATTATAGGCATAACGCCGGGCTACCGTGAAATAGACGTTAGCTCTGCGTTCCTGTTTTTCTTCAGCATCTTTTTTGCCATGATTGTTGGGGACACCGCTTATGGCTTGCTTTTTATGGGCATCACTTTCTTTGCTTCAAAAAAGTTCAAAGATGCTCCTCGCTATTCCTTTCATTTTCTCTATTTAATGAGTGGGTGTACAATAGTGTGGGGTTTTTTAAATGCCAATTACCTAGGGTTAAGCAACGAGTTTGTTCCCGCTGTTATAGATATATGCAAGGCAGCTTGGGCACCAGAGGCTTTGAAAAATATTGCCGCCTGGGTTCGTGTTGACGATAACGTAAAGTATCTCTGTTTTGTTTTGGCAATAATACATTTGAGTATTGCGCACGTTTGGAATGCTTGGGTAAATAGGGCTTCTGTGGCTGCAGTTATTTCCAAAACAGGTTGGTTTTGCACTACTTGGATGATGTTCTTTTTAACTTGCAATATGATTTTAGGTCACGCTTTTCCGCAGTTTGCTCTTTATGCCGGCATAGCAGGTGTGGTTCTTATTGTGATTGGCGCGGTAATGCAAGCCGAGTGGTTCAGCATAGGAATGCTTCCCTTGAATTTGGTGAGCAACCTTGTAGATGTAATTAGTTATATACGTTTATTCGCAGTTGGCATGGCTGGTTACAGTGTGGCAAACGCTTTCAATGGAATGGTAGCTCCTTTGCTCGGTTCTATTCCCGGAGCAGTAAGTGCCGCTTTAATACTTTTGCTTGTGCATGCCTTGAATATTGCGCTGGCGGTTATGGGCGTGGCAGTTCACGCTGTGCGATTGAACACTTTGGAATTTTCGAATAATGTAGGCGTTGAATGGAGTGGAAATCCTTATACGCCTTTCAAGAAGAGTATTTAACCTTCCAACAAAAGAGGATACAATGGAAATAGAGACAATGAAAACTTTAGGCATGATGGGTGGAGTTGCCGCTCTTGGCATTTCTGGCATAGGTTCTTCCATAGGAACCGGACTTGCTGGTTCTGCAGCCATAGGTGCTTGGAAAAAAGCTTACGCTCAGGGTAAAGGTGCTTTGTTCACTTTGCTTGTATTTGTAGGTGCTCCCATGTCGCAAACCATTTACGGCATGATTATGCTAATTTTCATAAGCGATGCGGTGAAGAAAAATCCGGAGAACTGGGCGGCATATTTGGGTGCTGGAATTTTCGGCGGCATGGGTATGGCAGTTTCATCTTGGTTCCAGGGCAAGGCCGGCGCAGCCGCTGCAGATGCTCTTAGCGAAACGGGCAAAGGTTTTGCGAATTACCTAATGGTGCTTGGTGTTGTTGAAACAATAGCCTTGTTCGTGCTGGTATTCTCGCAAATGGCATTTGGCTAGAATTTGCTGAGCTGGATTTGCTAAACTGCGGCAAATAGTTATGCAATCGCTAATGAGGGTTTTGCAACCCTCGTTCCGCTTGTGGCTATTACGCGGTATTCGCAACCTGCTTTGCCGCTTGCATCAATAAATTCTGCATCTTTAACGGAAGGGTTCCCTATTGTTTCCCATTTTTTACCGTTTTTGCGTTCCACAGCGAGAGCTGTAACTTCCGGAGCAATTTTCCAAATAATGCTAACACCGTTTTCTACTGCTGTAGCTTGAACGCTCAGTGCCGGAGGAGGAGGAGCAAAATCCAAACCCAAAGCTTCTCCGTGAATTGAACCGGTAATGCCGCCTAGCGGATCTCTTTTTGGCTCTTGCGGAAATTTTGCAGCTCTTTCTTTGCACCAATTTATTATTTTTTCAAACCTTTCTTCGTTTAATCCAACGTCTTGCTCCATAGCAAGAGAATTGTTTTGAACATCCGTTGCAAAATCGTCATTCACAAGCATCACCGGCCCGCTACCGCAGGCTCCCAAGCATTCAACCCGGACTATGGTAAATAAATTATCCTTGGTTGTTTCGCCGGCTTTTATGCCAAGTTTTTTTTCTGCCACGGAAATTATATTTTCTGCACCGGCAACGTGGCAGCATACATTTTGGCAAAACTGCAAAAGAAAACGCCCTGTTGGAGCGTGTTTATACATTGTGTAAAAGGTGGCAACTCCCCAAGCATGAGCAGGGGAACATTCGCAAATTTGAGCTGCCCAGCGAATGGCTTCTTTTGGAACCCAGCCAAGCTCGCTTTGAATAATCCACAGAACCTCAAGAAGCGCACCCTGCTTAACAGGGTATTGCTTTAGCAAGGCTTCAATTCTAGCATTAACTTCCGCTGTGTTCAGTTTTTCTATCATGGGAGTAAATTAGAAATATTATTCCGCCCTGGATTGCTTGCAGAATAATTATGGTGTAGCCCAAAAGCATGGAGGCTAATAATTGCTCGGAGTTTATCGCATAGGCAGTCAGGGAAAGCATGCTCCACTCTCTAACTCCAATGCCATTGAAGGAGAGTGGAATGGTGGTTAGTAAAACGGTAACAGGAACAACAACAAAAACCAAACTCAAAGGTACGGAAATGCCAAGTGCCTTGAACATGGTAAATTGCATAAGAACAACTAAAACCTGCATAAAAAGCGAACCCAGCATTGCCGCCAATAATCGCAAAGGATGCTTTCTGTACTCTCTTAACTTTTCTGCAAAAATTCCGAATTTACCTTTTTTAAAAGGATTAAATGCAATAAAAAAACAAAAAAATAGCAAAAACAATGAAGTTGCAGCCATAAACCAAATCGCCTGCTTAGGGATTTGCTCAAAATGCGGTAAGGCAAACCAGAACAACAAACACAAAGCTAAAAGCCCTAAAATCCTGGCAACAAAAACAGAGGCAACACTGCCTGCTATAACATTGTGCGCTTTGCCAAGAGCAATAGAACGGTAAGCATCTCCGCCAATTCCACCCGGAGCGAATGTGTTGAACAGATAACCAACAGCAGTATACCTCAATAAAACGCTGAATTTGGGCTTCTGCTCGCTTGGGATAATCAAAAGATAGTGCCAGCGAAACGCCTGGCTGAAAATTACTAATTGACCAAGCAAAAATCCCAGCAAAAGCCAACTGAGTTTGGCTTTTTTGAAACTCTCTATTATGTCGGCAACAGGGAATTTCCAAATGAGCAAAGCCAAAAGCAGAGCGCTGATAATCAATTTAATTTGCCAGGGAATTTTCATTTTAACTCATTCTTTTGAGCGATTGTTAACAAGTTCTTTTTGAATGTAACTCTCATTTTTATATTGAAGAATGCGAGGCAATTTATGATTTTAGAAAATAACAGAAAGAAACATTTAAAATTATTAAAACAGGCCCTGTAAGAGTCTCGCTTAATCACTTGAAAACCCGAATCAGCAAGCAGACTATCCACTCTGTTTTTGGTGGTTATATATGAATGAGAATAGTCGCAATCAAAAAAATCTTTTCCCCAGTCTTTTGCACAAGGGTAAAAAAGCAAAAATTTTCCATTTTGCTTTAATAAGTTATTCACCCCGCTCAAAACATCTAACACTTCTTTATAATCTCTAAAATGCTCCAACACATGGCTCATAACAATCAAATCAAAGCTGTTTTCTTCCAACGATGGAAAAGGAGGAATAAAGCATTTTATAACATTTATATTTTTGCTTTTAGCGGCTTCAAACAAAGGAACGCTCGCTTCTATTCCGGTGTAGTCCATTTGCGGAATTTCTTTTTTGAGCTGTTCATAAAAAACTCCCCTACCAACTCCTATTTCTAAAATTTTTACAGGAGAATCTTTTGCGGCAATTTTTGCTAATTTTTCAAAAGTTTTCTCAATCAGAAAATTTCCCAATCCGGTTCTTTTACGCTTTGCAAAAGTATCATAAAACATTTATTTTTCCTTGTTTAGTATTTCTAAAGTTTGTTCCGCAGTTTTTTTCCAGGAAAATTGCAAGGCATAATCTCGTAATTTTTGAGGCTCCTGTTTTGAAGAAAGAGCCTTGTCTATTTGTTTTGCAATATCGTTTTCATCAAAAGGATCAAAGTAAAAAGCAAGTTCGCCGCCAACTTCGGGCAAAGAAGCTGTGCCGGAACACGCTACGGAAGTTCCGCAAGCAAAGGCCTCCAAAACGGGCAAACCAAAACCCTCATATATAGATGGAAAAACAAATAAATCTGCTAAATTATAAAAGTCTATCAATTCATCTTGGCTCACATAACCCGTTTGAATCACGCTTTTTTCTATGTCAAGCTCTTTAGCTTTTTGATTTCCGCTAAATTGGTCAAACGCTTTGCCTACAAGCACAATGCAGCAATTATCTTTATTCTCCAACTTTGCAAAAGCGCTTAAAATTTTTTCCACATTTTTGTGCGGTGCTAAATTACCAACATATAATAAAATTTTTTTGCCGGGAATGGAATATTTTTCTCGCAGATATTCAACTGAAGGCTTTTCTTTAATAATAAATTCCTCATCAACTCCAAGAAGCGTAACAGAGATTTTATCAGGTTTTATTTTGAAAAAATTTATTAAGTCTTTTTTGGTGTTTTGCGATATTGTAATAATGTGCTTGGCTTTTTTGCAGGCAAGCCAGTTCATAAAATAAAGATACATATATATTATTTTGCTTATTCGGTTGTATTTTTTATGCGGCAAAAAATTTGGATAAACTAAGTGTGTCAAATCGCATATGGTCACAATAATTTTTCCGCAATAGAACAAAGGTATATTGCAATGCGGAACATGCAAAATGTTTGGTTTGGTTTTGCGCAAAACTCGGTAAGGAAAAGAAATTTGTTCTTTTATTCCATAAATAGGTGCAGTAAATGGAATTAAGCCTGGTTTTAACACTAGTGCTGGATCACCTAAAATTGCATTGTAGTTGATATGCTTCAACAAATTTCGTAGGTAGGTGCCCGCTCCATTCCAAGAAAGCATCCTTGAATCTAAGGCAATTCTATTCATTTACCTTCTCGCAAATAGTTAGCAAATTCAGCTTAAAGGCTATCTTGGGTTTGCCAAAAGTACAATTCAGAACTTTCGCAAGCAACCATGAAAAGGGTTTTATTCCGCGAAAAAACGAACGAAAAGAATCTCTATGAATTATTTTAAATCCGCTATCACTAACCAAATTGTCAACTCTGTTTCTTGTTAAAATCAATGAATGCGAATAGTCTCTGTCAAAATAATCCATGCCCCAGTCCAAATAGTCCGGGTGGAACAACAGCAATCTGCCGCCGGGTTTTAACAGGGCAAAAATTTCGCCGAGGACTTTTAAGGCTTCTTGCCAGTCTTTTAAATGCTCAAAAATATGACACATAACAACAAGGTCATAAGTTTCTCTTTCAAGCTCTTTTGGGAACGGTGGAACTTGTGAATATATAACATTAAAGCCTTGTTCGTTTAACCTGTTGCATAGATTACTGTTTGCCTCAATCCCCGTATAATTTACACCAATGCTTTTTAAATACTGTGCAAAATCTCCCCTTCCAACTCCAATCTCCAAAACCTTTGGGCTTTGAGGCAAGCCATGCAAAGCGGGTTTTGCAAGAGCAGGAATTAAGCGTTCTGCTTGAAACTTTGCCAAGCGACCGGTTTTACGGTTTAGGTAAAAATCGTAAAACATTCCAAACCGCCACTCCCAAAAGCAATAGCAAACCTGCCGCTCCAATCCACAGCGAAATTTTAAGACTGCTTGAAGAATAACTTATTTCCACAACGGATTTTCCACTTGGAACCGGTACAGCCATAAATGTACTGAAAGCCCTTAAAATTTCTTCCTCTTTTCCATTAACTTTTGCTTTCCAATATTTGTGGTAATTTTCAGAAATAAAAAGCAAGCCATTTTCTGGTGTTTCAATTTCAAAAGTTAATTTATCCATTTTATCGCCGGTGATTTTAGTGGTAGCACGGTTTTCAATGGTATTTTGTTGGGGCGTAGCATAATTATTTTCCAACAATAAAACATTTTTATAATCAAAAAACGAGTCATTTAATTTTTCTACTATTTTCTCTTTTTCTATGGTTTCCCAATTATAATACATTTTTATTCTGCCCAAATCGCCAGGATTTTTCTGTACACCAGCGCCTTGCTGACCGTCAAAAATTATGTAGCCTATATTCATTATATCAAGCATTGCTTGCTGATTTTGCACATTCTCTTTAAAATATCGATAGCTTGCTATTTCGTTATCGTGAAAGCCAAGAGCATTTCTCATATTATAGGCAGAGAAAATATTTCCGCTTATTGAGGGTTGACGAGTTACAGAAAATACTCTGGAGCGTTCTAAAACGTTTGGGTTGTCATTTCTTATTGCCTGTACAACCGGATGATTTGGATTGTAATATTGAATGGCCGGCACGTTTTGAACGAATGGATAGTTTATTATATACAGGTCAACGGCTGCCACTGCCATTAAAATCAATGCTTTTTGCATTAAATCCATTTTTGCATTTGAAAGAATAAAAAATGAGATACCCAAAGTTGCGACAATAATCACAAAAGACATTAAAGAGGACGAAAGTAAATTTGCCGCCTTTGCAAAATCTACAGGTTTAAAATAACTTCCCTCAACAGGAATTAAAAAGAAACTCGCTAGGATCAGGAAGGGGATTGACCAAAGGGTTATGTTTAATGCAGATTTTTTTTGCAGTTGAGAATTGAGAGTTGAGAGTTGAGAATTCCCCTCTTGAGATAGGGAGTTTTGGACTTTTATGAAGTAGGCGCCGTATAGGATTATGAATATGGCTACTGGAGGGCCGCTTAGGGTTTCCCAAGCGGAGCGGAAAATCAGGATTCCGGTTAATAGGATTCCGTATAGAATTGCGCCTTGTTTTAGGACTTTTTTGTTTTCTTCCAAGTTTTTCAGCACGGGTGCAGCTAGGAATACAAAGGCAAGCGGGAGCCAAAAAATGGCCATGCTGGGTGCGCGGAAATTTTTTACGCCCGGAATGAAATTATACCAAACCTGAAACAAAAAGGAGTGCAAGCCCATAGCATAAGACAATGTTATTACGCAACCGAAAAACCAGAATAAAGCATGTTTTCTGCTCTTTGGCAACAGGCAACCACACAAGGCTAGAAAAGTGAGCAATGCGCCGCAGGCATCAGAGTTGAGCTTAAACGGATTCTGCCCCCAGTAAACATTGGTATCCGGCTTTGGTTGTTCTTTGTGAACATTGGTGCCTAAAAATCCAGGTAAAATCATGGCAGCAAGCTCTTCACTATGCAAGCTCCAACTAGCGGCGTGTTCTATGGTTGTTTTTTCTGCGCTACCTCTAACAGAGTCGGTTGTTGTGTAGAAATAAGCGGGAATAAGTTGAAAAGAGGAAATTGCCATGCCAATAAAGAGTGCAAGAACTGTAAGCCCAAAACGGATACCGCGTTTTTTTGCAGAAAGAGAATTTGAAAAAAGCTCAAATAAAACAAAAAATCCTGCACCCCAGAAAAAGAAATATGTGAGCTGCAAATGCGGAGATGTAATCATCCAAATAACGGAAAAAGCCGAATAAATCAAATGTTTAAGCGAGCCTTCGCGAAGCAGACGTAAAAGGGAATACATTGCAAAAGGAGCTATGCCAAATACCATCATTTTACCTTCGTGTCCGCCATAAATATAAGTGAAGTATTGAGGGTTAAAAGCATAGAGAAAGCCAAGTAAGGCTCCCCATTGCCATTTATCGGTCAGATACCTGCCCAAAATGAAAGTTGAAACGAATGCAGTCCAAATGGTAAATATAAATATCCAGCCTACTGCTCTGCCCGGATCCATAAAAAATCTTAATATTGCTAGAGGGTGATACATTGAACCATATACGGAATCTAAGGTAGGTATTCCGCCTAAGCGAGAGTTATCCCATAGCGGCATAATGTAACTTTGTGCCCTGAGGTAGTAGGTACCAAGCCCGGTTAGCGGGTCGGAATTGAGCATCAATTTTGTGTTGTCAAAAATAAATTCGTTAAATAACAATAATAGCAGCGCAAGGAATACCAGCGCTGCTATATAAAGAAAGTTATCTTTTTTAATCATCGTCTGCTATTAACTGTTTACGCTTACGCACAATCAGAAGGGCTACCGCTACAGATACTATAACTGTTGCAGCAATAACGACATAGGTGGCTACTCTGTTCATAAAAAACTCCTATTTTTGGGTTGATATGCGGATAATATAGAAAAATAAATAATGTTTACGCAGGTCTTGAGCTTATGGTCGAGGGTTCCTTTACAAGGCTAACGCATCTAAATTTTTAATTATGGGGGCTGCCCCCCTCGCTGCAAACTGCGTTTTCCTTAAAAGCCCATCTACACTCAGCCAATGCGGGGACGCCCCGCAACGCCCCGATTTTGGACAACGGACCGCGTTTACCCTGGGGTATAAGGGTAGCTAAATGAATTTCCCTTGACAAATCTTTTAAAAATTTCTATATTTGGCTATAACTTTGGAGAATGTTATGAGCCGTATATGTGAAGTTACAGGAAAAAAAGGTATGGTTGGAAACCGTGTGTCTCATTCCAATCGCAAGAAAAAGGTTAGGTTGCTGCCTAATCTACACACAAAGAATTTCTTTATTCCTGAAGAAAATCGCTGGATTCGCCTTCGTGTTAGCACTCAAGGGCTTAGAACCATAGATAAAAAGGGAATAAGCGCTGTTGCTGCTGAGCTTGGTATTTAATTCTGCAAGGTTTTTTGAATATTTAAAGGCGTTACTCTCCAAAGGAACGTTCGGTTTTTCAGATATTGACTACCCACAAACGGTTCAGCACTTTATTTTAGTGGCATTTCCGCACTCATTATACAAATTTTTGCTGGTTTTGGCGGTTTTTCTCTGCTCACTTGGCATTTATTTGTTTATTTTGAATGTAAAAAAGGAAATGAATAGAGATTTTAGCCAATTATCCGCCTTTTTACGCATGAGTAGGTGCAATGTGCTAAAACAGGCTCGACTTGCCGCACTGCCCAAACAAGCACTGTTTTGGAGTTTTCTTGCACCTGTTATTCTTGTTTTTTTGCTGATTATCGAGGCAAAATTTAACTTTCCGGGGCTGGGAAACACCATAAAAACAGCTTTTGATAAAGGAGATATTTCACTATTTTATGGTAGCTGCGTTTCTGCTTTTTTATTTGTTTTAGCTTCAAATTTGTTTTTTTTAGCACTTAGAACCATGTTTCCGCGTAAATAAAATGCTTATTTCTTGGATAGACTTTTCAATTGCAGACCATATAAAGCCCTTTTCTCTAAGCTTGGAAAAAAATGATTTTCTTTTTTTAGCGGGTGAAACTTGTAGCGAAAAGCTCATGTTAGCCCTTGCCGGGTTTTTGCCGGAAGAGTGCAATTTCACAGACGCTCTTAGGGTTGAGGGGCAAAAAATGAGGGGTAATGAAACTTTCAAATCCGTGTTATTGCCAAAAAACGCTGTGGAATCGCTTCCTTTGCATAGAACAATAGGGCAGTTTGCGCTTGATTTATCACCCAATTTTACAAAAAAGAAGCTTGTGAGTTACGCGGCTGCGCATGGCATAGATAAACGCATTCTTTACAGCAGACCGGCTAAAATTTCCGAGCCGATTTTGCAAAAAGTTTCGCTTTGGCTTTGCTCACTCAATCCGAGCGCAATGATTTTTGTGGAAGAACCGGAAAACGGTTTTTTAGAAGAGAACCGACCCTTTGATTTTTTGCAGAGTTTGTTGAAAAAAGGAATAACCCAAAGCATAGTTTTTTTAGCGAATAAGCAAGATACCATTTTTCAAAAAGCAAAAATAATGCAGTTTTGCAGAGTGCGTATGGCTGTTTTTTGTGCAGATCGGCTTGTTGAAGAAGGGGAAGCGGCTAAAATACTGGAAAATCCAATCCATCCTTATACGCAAGATTGGCTAAAATACGGCTCAACTTTGCAGCTTAAAAATGCGGCTCTGTGGCACTACTGCAAACCCAACTGCCCTGAACAGCACAATTGCTCGGCAAAGCAAAGCCGGTCTTACATTTCATGGGATTGTGGGCCGGCAGGTTTGCACAAGGTAATATGCCGAGGTTTTTTTTAGGGAAGAAGAGGCAGTGTGGCATTTGCAAAGCTCACCGCTTCCTCTTTGTTTTTTATTTCGCCGTTTAGCTGCATCTCAAAAACTTGCTTGATTATTTGACCAAGCTGAGGACCCGGTTTAAGCCCCATGTCTAAAAGCATTTGACCTGTGATGAAAGGCTCCGGAGCGGATGTCCAAATTTGCATTTCTTTGCCGATTTTTTTAGCTTCATTGTAAATTTCAGCATTGCTTTTAATTGCGCTTTGCAATATAGCCGGCAACTTTAGCCCGCCCGCTTTTAAAGCACATTTGCGCAAATCGTTTTCATTGCTCAAATTCAATAAAGACAAAGAACTTAGCAAAGCAGGAACTTTTTTTAACAAGAAGTTCACCGGAACCCATCTTTTCAAAAAATCAAGAACCCTTGCATTTTTCGCACTTGGCAAACACAAAAGCCCTGCAAACATAATTGCTTCCGCATCTTGCGATGCCAGCTTGTCTCTGTGCTTAGCCAGGGAATCTAAGATATTACCCAAGTTGCCTTCCAAACTTATCTCAGGGAACATTTTTTGCAAACCCACCTCGCAAAAAAACTCAAGCCCACACGAAGGTTTTGCGCCTTTCAAAAGCCACTTGCGAAATTCCTCCTCTATCCTCTCCCTAGACAAATCGGTTAAAGAAAGAGTTTTGCAAAGCTCTATGGTTTCTTTTGCCGCCTTCAATTCAAAGCGAGCCGCAAATTGAACGCCTCTCAAAACTCTAAGCGAGTCTTCGGCAAAGGCTCCGCTCACATGCCTTAAAATTTTGTTCTCCAAATCTTTGCTGCCATTATAAGGATCCACAAGCTCCAGATTCGGAAGCTCCATCCCCATAGCATTGATGGTAAAATCTCTGCGTTTGGCAGCTTCTTCAAAACTCAAATTCGGATTAGTTTGCACATCAAAAGCCCTGTGCCCAACACCTGTTTTGCTCTCCGTTCTAGGAAAAGAAAAATCATAGTGAATGCCATGCCTTGCAAGATGTATAACACCAAAAACCTTGCCTATCAAATTCGGTTTGCCGTGCCGAGAAAGAATTTCAAGCAATTTTTCTTGGTTAATTGAATAAACCTCAATATCAAAATCTCGTGCCTCGTTACTTTCTTCGAGCAAAAAATCACGAACAACTCCGCCAACCAAAAAAGCCCTGCCGCCAGCGGCACGAATTTCTTTAGCAATTTTTAATAATTTTTCAGGAATTAAGTGTTCCTTTTGTGCTCGGAATTTCATCTGTATTTTTTCCTTTGCCGATTGCCATTGCGGTTGCTCTTGCAAAAGCCTTGAAAATCGCTTCCATGCAGTGGTGACCGTCTTGACCGTAGAGCAGCTCAATGTGCAAATTCATTTTTGCATTTTCTGCAAGACTTTTGAAAAAATGCTCCCAAAGGCTGGATTCCATTTCGCCGATTTTTGCAGGCAAGTCTCCACGCAAAACATAAGCAATACGGCCGCTGTAGTCTAAAGCCACTCTTGCAAGCGTCTCGTCCATCGGGGCAAAATAAAAACCAAAACGTTCAATGCCTTTTTTATCGCCAAGCGCCTGGTTCAAAGCACTGCCAAACACTATGGCAATATCTTCCATGCTGTGGTGAAAATCTATTTCGGTATCACCTTTGCACACAAGGCTAAGTTCAATTCCGGCATGGGACTGGAACAGGTTCAGCATGTGGTCTAAAAACGCGCTGCCGCTTTTAATGCTGCCACGCTTTTGAGAATCCAGATTTAATTGCAATTCAATATCTGTTTCTGCGGTTTTTCTGGAAATATTTGCTTGTCTCATCCGGTTGTCTCCTTTTTTTTCTCCTCAGTTTTCTCTTCGGTTTTTACAATAATATCATCTAATTCCGTCAAAGGTTTTGAATAACGTTCCTGTAAGTTCTTTTCCAACTGTTCTGTTTTTTTACTCAATTCCGAAACCTGTATGCTTGTATATGCAAGCAAAACCACAGCCATCGCAAAGCCCAAAAAAAACAAAACCATGTAGAGAGTCATACTCTATCTCAGTTCCCTGTTCCTTTTTTCGATTATCTGACCTCTATAGAACAAGAGCGTGTTGAAATTGCCAAACTCAAGCCTGGAGCCATTTAAGAATGTTCTTGTGCGGGGCGGAACGGTCACAGTGACCATCAATGTGTCGTTGTGGTTCAGAAAACGCCTTGCTTCCCTTGTGAAATAGAACATTTTTGTATCAAGACCTCTAAGCGACACACCGCAAGTTCTGTCTGCAGCCGCAGGGGTACATTCAAAGCGCAACGTATCTTGTGTTCTTGTGGGTTGAACAGCAATGTCTGCAACCTTGGCGGTGTCTTCTTTGGTAATTGTATCTAAAATGCCTTGCTCTTCTTCGTCTATAATTTCATTTTCTTCGTCTATCTCAATATCTATTTGAAAGGCCTCCGGGGTAGGCTCTTGGGAACCTTTGTCCAAGTCCAAGTATTTGCTAACAAAAAACAAAGCCGCTATAATTAACAAAATGATTATTATGCCAATCGTTGAGATGTTGCTCGGTTTGGAGTTCCTTCTTTTTTCTGCTGCAAGGCTTATCTGAGCCACAGCAAACTGCGAGTTCCTGTCTATGGAGAATTTTTTAAGCACAATGTCTTTGTCTATAGACAGCTTTCCACACATTGCCGCTATGTAGCTTCGCAAGTAGGCTTCTGTTGGAAATTCTTCCCAGCGATTTTCTTCTATTGCCTGCAAAACGCTTTTCTGCAAACAAATGATTTTTGCCAACTGGTCTATTTCCAAACCACGAGCCTCGCGAATACGGCGCAAATAATCGCCGACTTGCTCATCTGCCCCTAAACTCAAATCGTTTTCTTCTTCCGTCATAATCTCTCCTGTTTTATTTTGCCAAGCGCTTTCAAAGTCAAAGCTACGGGAAGTCCAACAACATTGTAAAAACACCCGTTTATTGATTCAATAAAACGCGCACCTTTCCCTTGTGCTCCATAAGCGCCTGCTTTGTCTGCATATTCCATTGTAGATATATAATCTAGAATTTCTAAATCGGAATAATTCCTGAAACGCACTTCTGTTTGGCAGCTACCCGCAAACAAAACCTCGTTATTTTTGCAAAGAGCAACCCCGCTAAGCACTTTGTGGGTCTTATTTCTCAATTTTCTCAGCATTTCAAAAGCTTCTTCTTTGCTTTCCGGTTTGTTCAAAACCATATTTTCGCAAAAAACAAGGGTATCGCTCCCAAGCACAAAATTTGGGAACCTTGCAGACACATCAAGGGCTTTTCTTTTTGCCAGTTCTTTTGGAATATCTTCCATGGGAATGCCCGTGATATTTTCATCACAGCGAGGCGGCTCCACGCAGAACTCAACCCCCAATTGCTCAAGAATTTGCGCTCTTCTAGGGCTTTTGCTAGCTAGGATTAATAACACAACTGTTCCCTGTATAAAGCGAGCCGGAAAAATTGTTTATCAGCGTGTTTTCTCCCAAAATAGAGTTGCGTACTGAGGAGTTGAGCAGCGTGCTCCCATTTGCTATTATGGAATTTTCAACGGCAGTTCCCTTTATTTTGCAATTTTTTCCTATGCTTGCAAATGGACCTATTCTGCAATTGCTCAGCTCTGTTTGGCTACCCACAAAGCATGGGAACTCAAATTCGCAGTCCGGAAATCTCTCTTCTAAAGGTTTTTCCTCTTCTTCGTCTTCTTCCTTTTCTGCGGCGGGCAAAGTATCCAGCAAATAGCGGTTGCTTTCCAGCAATATTTCCGGGGTTCCGCAATCAAGCCATTCGGTGATGGAGGCTGTGGTGAACTCGCATCCGTTTTTCAGCATATGTTGCAAAGCATCGGTTAGCTGATATTCGCCTCGAGTTTTTACATTATTGTCTATCAAGTAGTTCAGCGATTTTTTCAATTCTGCTATGTTTGAAATAGCGTAAATGCCAACCAGAGCTTTGTTGCTCACAAATTCTTGCGGTTTTTCAACCAAAACTTCTACCTTCCCGTCTTTATCTGTTTTTGCAACACCAAAACGCCGAGGGTCTTCAACTTCTCGCACATAAAGCACATTTCCGGAAAGAGACTTGAGCGATGAGAAGTTTGCTTCAAACAAGGTATCGCCCAGAATTATGAGCACAGGTTCATTGTCGGTTAAATGTTCTCCGCACAAGTTTATGGCTTCGCCCAGCCCTTGCGGTTTATTTTGCCAAACAAACTTTGCCGTGATGTGCGGATATTCGGTGCTTATGTAATTTTCCACATTTTTACCCAAGTAACCTACAACGAATATGTATTCTGAAATGCTCAGGTGTTCAAGCTTTGCCAAGATATGCCCCAAAATTGTGCCGCCCGCTATGGGTAGCAAACATTTTGGCGTGTTCAGCGTCATGGGCCGCATTCTAAGCCCGGTGCCAGCAATTGGTATTATAACTTTCATGGCGTTTCCTTTTCTAACAAGTCTAAATATTGCGGATAGACTTCTATTGAATATAAATTTTTTGTCTCAGTGAGCCATTTTTTTTCTCTTTCCAGTCGTTTTTTTGAAAGAACCACGCTCAATATTTGTTCTGAGACTTCGGAAAATGGCACGTAAGAAACGGAATCTATGCGAAATAATTCTTTATTTTTTTCGTAATATTCCTGCAGTTCATTATCGGATTCCACAGCGACTGCGCTATCCAGGCTCAGTTTGAGTCTGTCCACCAAAATTTTTCTTTCCGCATTTTTAATCAATCTTTGTGTAGCGGAGTCTTTGTGCAGGCCTCTTTTCAGTGCTTCTCTGTGCATAATTTCAAAATTCACCCAATATTCTATGCGTCGAATCCACTCTTCTTTTGAAACTAACGAGTCTCCTGTTGCAGTTTCTTTCAAGTCTTTTATGCGTAAGCGAGAATTTTCTACCTCAGCTATAACAGGAGAGGGTTCTTTCCAAAAATTCAAATCGCACGAAGCCAAAGCAAAACATAACAGAGCCAGCAGCCCAAGGTTCGCTTTGCACAAAATATGATTCATCGGAATAGAATATAGAAAAATTTCCCGTGAGTAAAAATTCGCCAACCCTTGGTTAGAGGCTTGAGGGCAACTCCCCTTTATTTTAAGATTACGGGGGCTAATTCTTTTAACAATTTGGGTTGCTTTAAAGCCCTAGATAAAATATTCGACATGACAATCGTATAACCTTTTCCGAATGCTTTATATGCTTGTATGTCTTCTTGTGCAAGTTTAATATTAACAAAATTTTTGACAACTCGTTTTTCTTTTGCCATAACAGTAAACTCTTTAAGAGCTTTTTTTGAAAGCTGTGGCGTAGCCTTTATGTTAGGTTTTCGTTTTGCGGCAGAATTTATTTCCTGCAAAATTTGTTCGCTAGGCTGGTCGCCAATTTTTAGAACACTGCGTATCAGAGGCTCTTTCATTGGGGGAATATAGAAAATTGAATTTTGCTTGCATTCTTGATCATATGAGTTTTGCTTTTGTGAATGCGAGCTTGCAGGACAAGCTTAAAAATAAGCCAAAGCAATTGAATTTTCGTCACCTATAAATCCATCTTTTAGTACAATCTCGACAATTACCAACCTTATCGCCAACAAACCTACAAAATTTAAAACGCGAGTTGAGGTGTTGTTATGAACACGTCGCAACAGTTGAAAAAATTATAGGGCGTATCTGGCTCTTGTTTGCGCCACCAAATTGGGCTGCCACTCACGGGCAGCATCATAGGGGGAAGCATTCCCGGGCGGGAACGGAGTGCCTTTTTTCCGCTCCCTACTAGCCAATACCCTTCCCGTTGAACATTTCGCTGGTGAACCGTGCGAAGTGCGGGTAAACATTTGGTTAAGATATAGGCTTAGAGGCAAATTATAGCGATCCTATATGCAATATTTCCAGTTTTTTGGCAGCACGAGTGATTTGCGGATAAGTTCTAGTATGCGATTTAGTGGAGAAATCGCTTCATTATACGTTGTTTTTGATATTGGGTTCTGCATATAATGACTGGGGAATGAGGATGCAGCATTGCTCTAAGCTCTAGAGAATGTCTTAAAGAATGCTGTTTTAGAGGCGTTTTAGAGGTTTTTATTGCCGGAATACAAAAGATAAATGGGTTTAATTTAATTTTCTATAGTAATCAATGATTAACTCAATGTAGTGGCTAGTGACTAGTGGTTAGTGACTAGTTAAAATACTTAAATCATGGTTTTTGAGCAAATTTAGCTGTTTTTTTTTGCAAAA
>JAITUM010000074.1 GCA_031286305.1 Candidatus Fibrimonadaceae bacterium
CTATGGGGGAAAGAACATTTGAAAGCCGTTTTGAGACAGTAGGGGCAGCTCGCCGTGGCTGCCCAGCAATGAATGCTGCCAGAAAACATTTAGGGAGGCGCATTGATAAAGTCAGGAAACACCACTGTTTTTAAGCAGATTTAACCGTTTTTTCTGAGCCAATCTAATCCCTAATCCCAAGCGAGTAAATCAGCATTTACTAATGATTACTCGCCTTTGGCGATTCACCAGCGAAATGCAAAGCGGGAAGGGTGTTGGGTATAGGGTATAGGCGGAATTTACCCTGCTTACTGCGCTCCCTTTCCGGTCAATACCACATAAATTGTTCTTATCAATATCTGAATGTCCAAAAGAATGGAAGCGTTAGACAAGTAATAAATATCATAGCCAAGTTTTATTTTTACATCTTCAATATCGTTGTCGTAGTGGTGGCGAACTTGTGCCCAACCGGTTAAACCGGGTTTCATTTTCAAGCGGCTTGCGTAAAAGGGAATAGTTTTGCGAAGCTTTTCTATAAACACTCCACGCTCCGGACGCGGACCAACCATGCTCATGTCGCCTTTTAAAACGCAGAGCAATTGCGGAATTTCATCTATGCGGAATTTGCGGATAATTTTACCAACTCTTGTAACGCGGCTATCGTTTTTCTTTGCCCATTGCGGGCCGTCTTTTTCTGCATCGCTACGCATTGAGCGAAATTTATAAACGGTAAATTGCCTTGAATGCAAACCAACCCTTTGCTGCTTGTAAAAAATTGAACCTTTAGAATCCAGCTTGATTGCAATGGCGGTGAGCAAGAGCAAGGGAGATGTTATTATGAGCAAAAATACAGCTATGGTTATGTCCATAATTCTTTTTATGGTAGCTTGCCACGGATGCAGGTTCATAACAAAAAGTTCCTGCAATTCTTTGGAATGAACAAGCATGGGTAAATCTGATGTTTTAAAGTTTTTTGCACATTCCCACAAGCTGGGCACCAAATAAATTCGCACAGGCAAGTGCGCCACCCAATATAAAATCTGATTTATTTTTTTCTCTGAATTGCTGCGATGCGCAATTATAATTGCCTGCGCATTATTTTTTTTAATGAGGTTTGGCAGGTCGGAATATGTTCCTAAAATGGGCAAACCGTCAAAGGTCTTTACAAGCCCCAGATTTTCTTCAACAACACCGATTATTTTTTTCCCGAGCTGCGGATTATCTTTGAACAGGCGTGAATATTCTCGCGCTTCATCTGTGCAGCCGAGCAAAAGAACACAATCTGCGCCCCAACCTTTGTTTAAGAAAATTCTTAAAATTTTGCAAATCAAAAGTCTAAACACGCTCACTGAAAACCAAACGGAAAAAAAGTATCCCGTTACATGCTTGGCATCGCTTAGAAAAGCCTGTATGCTCAATTCGTTATAACCAAGCAGAGCCGCCAGTGCAAGGATATACACAACAATAACAACCTTTAAAATATGCAAAACAAGCGCAGTTCTTGAGCCTAGTAACCAGCGGCGATAAAGCCCTGTGCATAAAAACATTAAAAACCAAATTAAAACTGCAAATACCGAAAATTCTATTTTTGGAAAAAACAGCATGAAGCAAAGGCTGTTTGCCATACCATCAAAAACGATGAACAAAATTTTTTCAAGGATTGAAGCCCGCATATTCAAACGATAATATAGGAAAGAATTTTCAAAAAAGAGTAAATTTTTGCGAAAAACGCGATTTTTTACAAATAATATACCTAGAAAATACAGTTGTGATATTTTTATTACAACCTTTTTACTTCTATCTTTTGTATAGTAAATGCTGATTTACTCGTTTGGGTATGGAACAATCATTTGAAGAAGAAAATATTCTCAATTTCCGCCAAAGCTCTACCGGTACCAAAGAAAACCGCACGAGTTTTTATAACAATATGTTCTTCGGAATGGGCAATATGTTCCATAAGCCATTTGTCTGTAGCGTCAAAGACTTTGTCAAATTCGTTTTCCTTTCCGGGAGCAAAAACTACCGGAATAAAGGAAATTACCTTCGGCTCGGTGTACGACAAAATGCGTCCGCAGAAAATTTCCAAATTCATGGATGAGAAGCCTTTCACAATATCGTTAAGCCATGATATAAAATTGTCTCGATCCCAAGTGCCCGCATTTACATTTAGACTGTAATTTGTAACCGGTTCCAGTTGGCTGTGGAATCTGACTTTCTCCGTTTCATAAACAAAGCGCGGGTTTACATCGATTTCGGAAATATTTTGATTTCGTTTTACCCAAGTTCGCAAATTTACCACATTTTTTTCTCGAATATCAAACTCGGGAAAAGTAAATTGGAAACAATAGGGCATCATCATTGGCTCTTCGGGAAGTTTGTATGTTAACGGAAGGGTATTCCATTCATTGTCTTGCATCAAAACAGAAACTTTGCTCGGTTTTGGACCCGAACCCCTGAAAACCAGACAATTATTTTCAATTTCAATCAATGTAGCTTCTTCGACTTCAAACTGTGCCATTCTGTTCACATTATTTTCATCTTCCCATGCCTTGCAAATTTTATCGCTGACATCTACTAGTACTTCCGCGGATCCGGTAACTCCGGCTTGAATCTGTTCCCGTAGAAAAATATATTGCGCTAATGCTTCGGGCAGTGGTTTATTGCTGCCCTCCGTTAAGTTATTAAACTCAAGCTGCATGAACATGGTATCTTGAGCCGCCATTTCATGCGATACTTGGCAAACGTAATTCCAATCAAAATATTTTCCTTCCGCATTGGCCGCCTCGTATTTTTGCATTATCAAATTAGGTGTACTTGGGAAACGCTTGTATGGGAGAGGGATGCTTAGTATAATTTTTTCCGAAACCGGCCGGGATAAAGTAAGATAGTCAAAGCGACCGTTCTCACCATTATTAATAATTTCCCAATGCGCCAAACTGTATTCCACTTCAATTTTCAGATTTTTTTGAGCGGTAATATCCTGCTTCCGAACCGAAATTGCCAAAAGTCCGTCGTTTTCTATTTTGCTGCAAGAAAAAGATGCATTTGTTTCATCTTTTTCGTTTTCCGGCAATACTATTGAGCCTAAAAAGTTTACGTTAGTAGGCGGTTTGATTCCGGTATCCAAAATAGCCACCGAATCCGTTCTGCGCCCTGTATATAAATTACGCTGCATTTGTGTCAAAAACACTTGCTTTGCTTTTTGGCGTTTACTTTCATCTCCTTTTTCGTTTACAGTATCTACTCCCCACGATATTGCCTCTGCCAACCTTGCTTTAATATCCAATAGTTTTTCTAATGTTTCCTGATCCTTGTAATGCTCGGAATCCGGCGAAATATAATGCTCAAAATCAGCAAGGAATATGTCTGCCCATTCTTCCAAATCAATGTTGTGAAAACTTGCAGTTTGCTTGGTTCCGTTTATATTGGTAACCGATATATCGGTCAATGTTATCAGTTTGTTACGTAGCGGCGGCATGGCCCAATAACCAATATCGCCAAACTTAAACGGTGTGGGCGCTCCAACCAGTAAATTATTGCCATTGCTGTCTTTAGCCAAGCGCGGTGAATCCCCTTCATTCATTAGAAGTTCAAAAGTTACGGAACAAACGTCTGTCTTTGTTTTTTCCGGCACAACAAGAATTTCACTTCTGCTGATTCTTAACGCCACAACAAGATCCGTTTTTTCGGCAACAGGACTACCTATTATTTTCTCTATCGAAACATCGTTTGGTTTATTCCCGTCCATTATGTCTTTCAGATACGCCAGCCAAATTCCTTTATCAATTGTTTCCCACTTGTCAAATATGCCCAGTTCCAAAACAACATCGGGTTGCGCAAGTTGCCAATAACATAGTTTAAGCGTATTTTCTGCCGGTCGCTCTTCTCCTTCTTTGTGTTTGCACGAAACGCTTATTTGCAGTTTGCCGTTTTTTTCGGCAAGATCGTAATATATTTGCGTATCGGGATATGTAGCGGGAGACAGCAACGGGTCCCAGTACTTATACTGACTGTTTAGTGAAATGCCGCGAGTTGTACGGTTTCCTAAAATATCCAAAAAACAAAAATCCATTTGCAGACGGCTGTTCGGCTTAATTCCACCATACGGGTTTTCGGGATTTTCTCCTTTTGCGTAAGAATAAGCAGGCAATAATTGCGAATAAACCCATTTTTCATCAATCATTTCGTGGCTAAGCGGCATGCTTTCGTTGCTTTTATTGAAAAAATCATTCTCCACAATGCGATAGCTAAGCAAATTATAGTCGCTAAATTCTTCCGGCAAGCTCAGAGAAAACGCCACGTCACCGGGTTCATACACCAAAGCGTCATAATATTTATCGGTATCAATAATGGCAGGCACCGCGCCTTCAACCGTTTTTGATGCCAGAATTGCACGGGCGTCCGAGCCACATTTCAGCCAAAGGAGAATTGTCGCAGAACCATCCTCTAAAACATCCATCGCGGAACCATCCTCTGCAGAACCACCCTTGGGAATATTGCATGTAAGGTAATAACCCTTTGAATTTACCAAACTTGCATCCCGCAATAGCGATATAAAAGTATTGATTTCCGCATTGGATAAATGTGCGGAGTTCTTATTTGCCGAATAAGTTGCCTTAAGATTTACCGGCAGTTCCGACTCCAGGCAAAGATTGCTTCTGTATAAAAAAATCGTATCGTTTTCCAGCTCTACACATTTTTTTTCTGTTTCCTTAGGTGTGGGAAAACGAAACATCCGTGCTTCCGTAATCTGCTTATCTTTAATTTCATACAGTAAGTCGATGTTTTGCTTTCCGAGAGCATTTATGCTATACACATCGCCTGCAACCTTGGTAATGCTGATGTAGAGCAAAAATCCCCTTTCAAAACCAATCGTTTCGCCCGGTTCATCGCCCGTTCTGAACTCTAAGGTGCAGTTTTGCGGAAGCGGCTCCTGCGACTCGTAAAAAACACTTTCGCTTTCGGAAATTTCTACCGGATTTTTAAGCCCGATAGTCACTTGCTTGGATGTATAAAAACTTTTTAGTAGAGGAGTTGCGCTAACACTGATAGTTTCGGGCGGGTATTCAAGCATATCGTCTGTTATGTCCCATTGCAGCGTTTGTGTTTGTTCCCCTATCCCAAAGAGCAGTTTTTGTGAATTTACTGCTGAAGCCGGCGCATGATTTTCTAAAATTAACCATTCGTGGCTCAAATGTTTTTCTATGGAAAAACTATGGACAATGCCTTGTTTTCCTGATTTCGGATCCGAATCAAATTGCTGATGCGCCATTTGATATAAACCAATAAGCTGCGAATTATTTTCTTCATCGGGAACGCGCAAACCGCCCAGCAAAAATCTGGAAACCATGCCGCAGATATCACTTAGAGAATCTTCGCTTAAAACTTTATCAACAATTTCTTTAGCAGTTAATTTTTCCACATTCTCTAATATTGTGTATGCTTGCGATAATGCTATACGCGTAAGCATAGTAAAATAATCTCTGAACAGCAATGCCGAGGCGGATTCTTTTTCGGAATTTGCATAAATTTTCATTATTGGTTTTGACTTTGTTTTGCTCAACTCTTCAAAGTATTTTTGAATTTCATCAATAAAATCTTGTTCCACCGGAGGGTCAATAGATAAATCGTAATTTTCCTCATCCCATATTACTTTGACAACCGGTGGCATAGGGAACGGCACACCGTGTATTTCGGTATTGCTTGCAAGTTCAACACTGGGGTTTGACAAATGAATGCGCAGGTTGGCATCTAAAAGCTCGTAAATTTGCAAAAGGGAAAATCCCGTGTTAAATGTTGTTTCCTTGTTGTTTTTTTCAGTAAATTGCTCCAAAAGCCAAGCAATGTCTTCTTGCGTAAAATCGTTTTCGTGTACAGGTTTTTCATGGTTTTGCAGTGCGGTTAAGGCACGGGTTAGCAGAAGTTTTATGAGTATTGCAATCGAAGCTCCTTGTCTTTCTTTTGTATACGACAAGTGTTCAAGCGTTTCTTCTTGAAATCCGTGAAGAAAAGGTAAAAAAGCTGCTTTATGTTTAAGCGGTTCGCCGTCTGCGTTTAATTTTACGCCGTCAATCGAAAAGTGCGGAACGACTTCAGCATAGATGTCGGTTATATCGTCTAAAAATAGTTTTTCTTCCCATACCAGCGAGTATTCTTTTAAAGACTTATTTTGAATTTGAGAACTTTCCCAAGGAGCTGGTGAACTGCGACCAAGTACAAATTCGTCTTTCCATGTAAAGTTGAATTTAAAATTAATTTTAATAAACAAAATTTTTATGCTTGCTTCAACGCCAACTTTTATTTCAAGCGTTAAGATAGTTTCTTTGTAACTCTCAAGTTGTACTGCCGCAATAGCAGATATTTTTGCCGAAAAATTTATTTTAATAACACAAAAATCTACTTCTCCGTAAATAGCCGCTTCAATTCCCGCAAGCGCTTCAACGCAATAGTAAATTTCGTCTTTGTTACCGGATTTCGGGTCTGCTATATACGAGGCGAACACACCATTAAAGATTGCCAGCAGACGAAAATGTGCACCGCCGCGTGCTATTCCGACACTAAACTCGCGCCCAACACCTACGGAAAGCCCTAACCCAAGTTCGATTACAGTATCAAAATGTCCGCTGGTGGCTTTTGGAACTCTTTTAGATGTATCGCCGTTAAGAACTGCAAAATAAAAACCGCCTACTCCTGTAAAAAACAAATACGTAACCCCAAACGAGCGTGAAAAATCATTGTTATGCGGGAAACCCAAGTCAATCCTAAAGTTTCCGTTTGTATAAATCGAAATCGCAATCTCTCCAAGCGTTACTTGCACAGGGCCCAATTCAATCATTCTGAATTTTTTCGGCAAAGTCAAATGACCGTGAAACACGCCTATAGTATCTGTTACTTTGGCATACAGTATCATAATATGAAGACCGTCTAACTGCTCTGTAATTTCCGAACCTTTGCTGACTTCAACCGACAAACCGTAAAAATTCGGATCACACATAAGCAGGTTTACATCAATGGATTTCAGCAGTTTTAACTGCAATGCAAGGACCCAATTGTTTTTCGGGTCTAAAACGGGGTTATTAAAAGCTGTTTTAATGTTTTTTAATGCTTTTTCCAATGTTTCTTTGTCAAACTCTGTGGGAATTTCTACTTTCACACGTTGTCCGACCGCTAAATATTCCAGTTTGAAAACGCTGTCTGCCAAGCCGGGTAATGCCGGGAAAATGTTGTTGAGCAAATCCATGCCGTGCTTATGATACGAGCCTAATGAATCGGGCGTATTAAGCTCGTTTATCAATCCGCTAATGCTGAGATTAACCCAAAATTTCTCCCCATCATCACCGCTGCTGCCGTCACCGTAGTTGTAGAAAATTTCCAAACTTTCAATCTTGAAAAATAAAACATTCAAGTTAAAGACTAATTTTGCACGAATGCTTTTTTCGTAATCATTAACTGTTACTTCTATTTCTTCAAACGAAACTCGTTTCAGTATTTTAAATGGCCAAGGCAAATACCAGTTGGCATTTGGTCTAACGCGGTTGATTAAATCTTCAATAAGTTCACCGATATTTAAATTTAGCATTTTAATTCGAATAGCTTTATTTTCATCTACCAGTTCAGCCTCTAGTTCCTGACGACCGAATTTTATTTTTAATTTGGCTGTTTCAATATTACCGCTTTTAAGGTCAATATCTGCCGTTGCGGCAAACAGAAAACCGAGCAGTTCTATATAACCGCCAAGTTGAAGTTTTCCGGGAGTCAGTGCAACATCTGCCATAGCACTGAGTTCTAAGAAATCCCACTTAAATTCTACGGTGCACCAAAAGGAAAACTCTCCTTCCCACGGCCCTTCTTTGTCTTCCACTTTACCGTCATATTCAAGCCATAAACGTTTGAGTACCAGTTCAAGTTTTTCGTTTCCAATATCTGTACCAAAGATATGGTTAATCAAATCCAATAAATTTAAAGGTGCGTTTAATCCGCCCGCAAGCCGTAAATGTTGCTGTTCGCCTGTTGTTTCATAAGATCCCGAGATTCCTATGTAAGCATCTAGTATAAAAAAGCCCAGTTCAATACCGAGCCCAGCGCCTTCCGGTGTATAGTAAGCATTTCCTTTAATCTCGTATATATCAAAAGTCACTTCACCTATATTAAACTGTTGTTCTTTGGGCGAGTCAAAATAAAATTCCAGCATATACTGCCGTTGTGGCAAAGTGCCGGCAATTTCAAGATGTTTGAGGGAAAGGTTGCTAAACCCTGGAAAAATGGCGGGGTATTCTTGTTCATCTACCCTGGCTAACCTACCCTTGAAGAAAAAATCGGGAAACTGAATGCTTATGTTTAGAAGATAACCTTTCCATTCTGATTCAAAGCTCACCACTGCTGACAATGCCCCGCCAATATCGAGCATATCCCATTGCAAGTAAAACGAAAAATCTCCTTGGTTTTCTAAAAACGGAATAGGAATTGACGGCAATTTTAAGCCGAACATTACTCCAACGCCAACAAATTTATTGTGATTGACAGGATGCCAAGACCCGCTAGAAGCCAACTCTTTCTCTAATCTAAACGCGATACTCCGCAAAGCAACGTCTTTGAGAATCAGCCAATCCGGCATTTCGAGGTCAGTGTCTTCTTTGCCGGACAAACTTGCAAGCAGGCCGAAAACGTCCGAAATTTTTAAGCCTTCTTCGTCTTCAAAGCCGGCGCTTATATCAAAACTTTGTGCGGTGTTGTAGATATTATATCCAATCAAAAAGGCAGGAAATTTTTCACCAAGTTTTATTTTGCCTCTCCAAGTGACCAAGCTCACATATTGTTTTGTCATTTCTGCGGTTTGGATTGCAAGTAAGTCTTCTACATGGCTTATAAATGTGAGTTCCATTTCGCTTAACGGCACAAACTCCAAAAGCGGCAGTGCAGCTTCTCTTCTGTAAAGTCCGGTTATTTGATATTTTGGATTGCTGAAAGGGTCTTCTACCGGCCCTTCAAATTCAACTATTTGTTCTTCTGCCGGCATGAATAGTTGGTAGCGTTGCCAAAGCGGGCAGGTGTTTTTAAAGAAAAGTTTTAGTTTTAATATGGAATCATTGCCTAAATTTTCAATAGTTTCTATTGACACAAAAATATTGTCGTATCTGTCGGTTAGCAGGGTGCCAAAATAATTATCTGCCGAGCGTACGGGGCTCATTGGGTATAAGTCCATGATGGGTTTTGGGTTGCTCGGCAAGTGTTTTGACGACATTTTGTATGCAACTTTGCCATCGGTTGTTGTTGCTGTGATTTGGGATTGGTATGTTCTGTTGTTAATATTGAGTTCTGCTGTTACCGAAAAGGAGTCTGTTAATGGACTTGAGGATGTGTAGGTGAAATTTTCGGGTGCGAGTTTGAGGTTGGACAGGAATGCAGAAAAGCCTTCCGGTACCTTGGCTGTGGAAGGGTTCTGAAAGTAGTTATAATCTTGGTTTATGCTCATGGTTTTTTAGTCCTTTTTATAGCAGTTCATATTCCCGGATGTTTATTGTATTTTCGATATTTCCTGCTACTGTCGGATTGCTTCGGCATATCAGGTGGACGTTTCTGGCTATATGATGCGAGTATGGTCCTGTTGCATAAATGGGAGCACTTGCTATGTAGGAAGTAAATGTTCCTTGTTGTAGTTGTAGGTTCTGCTGGCTTGGGTTTGTATATAAAAAATTGTCTTTCCCCCATGCCGAATTGTAGTGTGATGGTATTAGTGGTGGTGGTGGTATTGGTATTGGTGGTGGTGGTGGTATTGGTATTGGTGGTGGTGGTGGTGGTTGCACCCTAATAAACTCATTAAGAACGCTTTGTTGTGGGTGATAATAAGTGGCTTCTTTATTAGCGCTTGCCGATGCTATGTGTGGCGGATAATTATCAAGAAATCGAGCCAATGTCGTAAAATTTTTATTATAGATTTGAATTGTTGTTTCTGAACCATGATGAGGAATGGTCACATACTTTGTTTCCGCATCAAATTTATAAAGAGGATCCGTAAATCTCTGCAGAGTATGTTCAGTTGCGTCTCCGGTAAACAGGCATGTAAAAGCAGGTTTTTCACCAAGAGGAGTTTGCCTCATAACGCTTAACAACAACATTGTTGAACCGGTATTTACATGGTATATTTTAGGACATTCCCCTATATACTGCGCCTGATGCATAAGATTATGTATTCTGCATTGGACATAACTATTTAAGCCAATAATAACGGGAAAAAGTGAATTCCCATTAGCAGTGTACGGATAAGCTCCGGGCATTCTGAAGCCTGTCAAATGATAAGCAGTAGAATGTTGCTCTCGTTCATATTTATTTATTACTTCTGCTATTTTAGCATTACTCGCACCACTAATAATAAGTCGATCAATATGCAGCTTAATCTGAAATGTGTTAACAAAAAAATCAGCCAATGTTCCAATTTTGTTATAGTGATCTTTGTGAACATGAGAAATGTTTACATAATCAAGACCTTTAACTCCGTTGCCAACAGTACCTCCAAAAATATTAGGTCCCTGCGAACGAATTTCTATCAGTTCAGCGATATATTGCAATGCGTAATTATAATGACGAGCATCAGTATTTTTACTCCCAAAATCCACAAGCCCCAAAAAAATTAAATCGTTTCTTTGGGGTAGAGGATTTCCGAAAATATAAGGCGTAAATTTAAGCGCAGGACTATGGGTAGGATTTAGATTAAGCGACTCAGGCGGCTTGTTTCGTGGCGATGTTGGGAAATAAGGCTCCGGCGCATTTGATGCTGTTCCCCAAGGTCCGTTAGGCTTCACAATCGGCAACGGCCCAATTGTCTGCCAATCATCGATACCATCCCTATACACCTCAATCACATTACACTGCCCCTGCCCCACATACAAAGTACTAACCCTAACCGCAAAACCCATAAATCACTCCACCTTTCCTAACCACCCAATATTACGCTTATCATCAGAAATCAAAAACAAATCATTAGTGCTAAACGGAAACCGAACTCCCAAAATTCTTAAGCCAAAATTCCTAAAACAAAACAAATAACGCACCTCCTCCTCCTTCTGCTCACGACGCAACTCAATCGCATCAAAACCAAGCGTCATAACACCCTGCAACGGCAAACCCCAATCATCAGGACTGCCCGCAGCACCCAAACGGATACCTATAAATAATTTTGGCAGCTCCGGATCCGAAGTCCCGTCAGAGTTGAGCAATTTTTCTTCCACATTCGAATCCCATGCCGTCAACAACTCTATCTTTGCAATAACTTTTGCAGCAAGACCACCCATATCCCCAACCTGAATCTCCCACAAAATGCTATACCACGAATCCTCAAAATCGTCTTGAGGTATTCCGTTTATTTTCAGTTTGGTATAACCTTTTTCAGGATTTCCCGCAGAATTATAAATTCGCGTTGGAACAACAGGAAATTTTTCTCCGAATGAATTTGCACGAACCACACAACTATCAATAGACAAACTCATACGCTCCGAAACAAAATTAAATTCATAATCACTACCTACCGGCGTCATTTCAATTATCAAATTGCTAAACGGCAAAGAATCAAAAGAAAACAAATCAAATGCGCCCGTATTATAAAATGTCATTTGCCCGCTTAACACAAAACGGCATAATCTACTGTCAGCGTGCAAAGCCGTCTGCTCAATCGTGATTCCTGTTATAACACAACCCGAAACAAAGTAACGGCATGCTTCCGTCATAACAAATGAATAATATCCATATCCCTTTTCATCACGCTGATATGAGCCGTTCAGCACCAAATAATTTCCGCCTTCGTTTTGGTGTGCAGAAACTCTCCCGCCAAAAAGCCGGTTTATCAACAATTCTACCCGCGCGCTAAAATCAACGATTCTTTTATTGAAAATTTCCATTCTGATGTTTAACACATTAAAAGCATACTCAATAAAATCTTCCGGTTGAAGCTGCTCTTCAGCACTATAGTTTAACAATGCACACGCAACGCTTTCTTCCTCAGAGCCAACAGCAGCAGGAAAAGCTAAAAACTGCGCTTTAAAATTTTCTTCTTCTATGCCGTTTGCCAAAAATGCAATCTCATTCGGCAACCCCGATAAATTTACCCCACAATTAAAAGCCACAAGACCGCACCAGTTTTTGTCGTGCAGAATGGATTGCAATCGCTTGTTGGGGTTATCTTCTTGAAAATCTATAATGCTTTTTACTGTTTCTTGAGCTTTATTAATGCCGTCTTCCAAAGGCGGAAAACTCCACATACCGGAATCCTTCATCAATTCTTCCAAAGAGTATTTATTGCTTAATTTAAGAACAACAACAGTCTGATATTTTTCCCAGTTTTCAGGCTGCATCAAAAATTCCCAGCCGTCTAATTCAACATTAAATTCAGCTTTTTCAACTTGCCCTTCCAATTGTGATTTATTTTGCAAAACCATAAACAAATTACTGTCTAAAAGCCCCATAAGCAATTTATTTTGCGGCTTAAACAAGGCAATCTCAGGCGGCTCTTCTTTGCTTGCAACAAGACCTAACCATTCTACAACCCCGTTTTCAATTTTGATTTTCATTCCATGGCGAGTGACCGCTGTTTGCGAAGGCAACCGGCTCAACTTGTCAAGCTGTAAATTTTCAATTGCCCCGTGTCGTTTTGGAGCAATAAAACGATCCTCAATATCTATAATATCAGACGAAAAGTCTCCGTATTTTAAAGGGAAAGCCGGCAAAACTACACTACTTGCAATTGGAACAGGAACAAGCTCCGTATGCGGGTATATATTAGAATTAGCCTCTTTTTTGTAATAACACGCGTTCTGCGGTTGTGAAAAATACTGAGCGTTGGAAAACTTCAAATATGCGGTTTCAAGTTTATCCGGTAGTTTAAAATCATCATCGAAAAAAGCAGGGTTATTTGGCAAAAATGTAATCTCGTTGGCGTTTTTTATATATTCCGTGCCTGCGCGCCCGGGCATTAACTTACCGCCTTTTATTATTTCTGCTATGCCTGATGGTGTTAAACAGTAAGCGCTTAATTTTGTAATTTGCGGATGATTCTTAAATACAAAATAAAAATCTTTTGTGACCGACATTTCTATTGATTCGCCGTAGATTGTAGTAAAACAGGATTCAAACGTGTAGTTTTCTGCAAATGAAAGATGGCTTTCGAGCGGAAATATCGGCGAAAATTTTACTTTGAATTTAACTGCACCGGATAATTTGAAAACGGGAGAACGGCTGCACGATAAAAAATTGCGCTTGCAAAAATCATCGTATTTAAGCGCATAATAATGAATGCCCATATCAAAATTTTTCAAATCGTCCGTTTCAATATCAAACTCAAAAAAGCCGTCTTTGGTTAAAAAAAACTCGCTGCCGGTTACGCTAAATCCGTCTCTGCAAAAAGAAAAACCACCGTTAAAGCTGAATCCGTCACCTTGCACCGATTCAACGACAGTAGTTTTTTTATGAATAATAAGGTGGTAATTTTTCAGTGTAATAGCGGTTTCTACAAAGGTTTTGTTGTTTTCCAAATAAAGCGGAAAGAAATTCCAAAATCGAAAGTTTCCAACATTGTCAACCCAAACAAAATCCGGTTTTTTACCGCCACATAAAAGTTCTATGTGCTCTTGCAAAAGCGGATCATCGGGTTCACCAACTGTATTGAAAACCTTCATTACTATTTAACCTCAATTCTGTCACCCGCCAATAGCGGCATTTGGCTATTGACATCAACAACGGAACGGAAGCCCGAATCAAAACTGCGCAGCAACTGCAACTGAGACAAATTACAGGAAAGTTGAGCGGCTATATCGCCTAATGTTGTTGCAAGCGATACCCACTGGGGCAATCCGCAAACAAAAATTTGCACCTGCGGAATGACTGAGGCACGTCCGCGAAAGTAGTTATATGCCACGCTATTAGCATAACTCGGAGACGATTTGGTACGCAACTTCTCGGTCGCCTCATTTAATGAGGAACGGTTACTTGATGCCAACAAGGTGATATTATCGCTACACAACACGCTTCCTTCACCTTCTCTGCTTAAATACTCCAAGGGATAAACCAAACGCACAAACGGCGCTTGAAATCCGGCATAAAGCAAATCCAAAACGCCCGCTGCGCCGGATAATTCCGTCTTTGACCCAATTGGCGGTTTAGGTTTTGGTATAATAAACGCTTTCGCATCAATCTGGCTACTGGCATACGGTTCAAATGTAATATTCTCCCCGCGTTTGACAATCGGATACCTTACGGTTGTCGTTCCAATATATCCCGAACATTTGTCTGATGTTTTTTTGTCTTCTTCGGGAATATTTTGGTACACGCTATATTCCACTAATAAACTCATGCCGGGATGTAAATCAATGTATCCATTGTCGGCTCCGTAGTGATAAAACAAAAAATCATCCTTTCGGAGAGGCATTGATTCTACAACTGCGCTGATTAAGGCCTTAAGCGAATCGTAATTTTTTGCTTTCTCCAGCATTTCGGCAAAGCTTTTGTGTACATCTGAAATAGAATCGGATTTAACATTACTCCATTTTATGGTTAGTTTACCCGAACTAAACACGAAATATTTGCTGGTATATTCATCAAGCTCAGCAGAAACTTCTTTGGTGATATCGGTTGAAGGAAAAGAGCTTATAGGTCTGCCTGAGAGACTCCAAAACATCTTTTGGGCTTCTTCAAACGAATAGTATCCCGGCACTTCCAAGCCCACCTTAGTAACGGAACTATACGAATTCCCGACAATTTTTCTAAGGTTAATCTCTTTCGGAGCGTTGGAGATTTCAATCACACCGTCTTTAGCAAACTTTGTTTCTTTACCGTTATCAATATCGTACTGCCCGCCGGAAGACATTTGCAAAACGGCGGTGGTAGGCGACGTAAACCGAATCGACAGTACAACCGGTGCTTGCGTAATTATAGGCAAGCGTTTTGACATTTTGGAAACACCATATTTATTCTTGAAACAGAAAGATATTTCATAATCTTCATTTGAATCTAAGGATAATTGTATATTCCTAGAAGACTTATCAAGTTTCTCGCTGTGCACTTGCTCTCCCCTAAGCCACACATATGCAATGATCTGCTCAGTGGATTTCGGTATGTTGCCTTTCAAAGTAAACTTAAGCTTATCTGTTTCCCATTCAAGTTTTTCTATTTCAGGAGCTGCCAACAAAACCGGTATTTTATCCGACGAAGCGCTATACACGCGAGCATTTGTGTCTTCCATATAATACCGAAGGGTAATATCAACCTCAGGTTCATCACCCCAGATATTGAGAGACGGCAAATCAAAGGAGCATTTTGGCGGTACGGCAGAAACTATTTTGATTGGCGGTGGAAATACTACATCAAGTCTTTGCGCAATGTCAAAATTATCGTTTGTGCGATCCATCTTTAATGTCAATCCGTTTTCCAATGTGCAGCCTGTGATAGTGGGCGTATGCGTAAATAAACGCACAACATTTTCGGAAAGAACACTGGTGCTGTCTTTTTTTATTAAAAAAACATACAGCTGCTCGCATTCCTCTACATCGCTTTTCAAAACACTGCAATAACCGTAATTGTTTCCCCAATTTCCATCATCAAGCTTTGTTAACGATCTTATATTCTTAGTGTTGTTGCTATCAGATATAATAATGCTTACCAATTCGGTCACACTATTATCAGTATAAACATCGAACTTATAATAACCTTCAGAGTTTTTTGTCCCCGCAGTTATCTGAACTTCAACTATTTTAATTTTACTCATCGTTCACCTCTTTGTTTTTAAAGCTATCATAGTCGGCAAGCCACTCTTTCGAAATCCAATTACGTATATCCGCCTCTTTGAGGAGTGTTTTTTCTTGTAGCTTATGAAAAAGTTGTAAAATGGGTATTTTTATTGAATTTTCTGTTTGCCAGGTGGTGTCACTAGTTACTGCAAAGTTGACAAGCCCACCTGCTTGAAGATTGCATCTGATTGAAAGGTGATACATAACCAGTGCGCTCGTTGAGTAAGCAAAAATTTCGTCTAGTTCTTTACGCCAATCATCTTCAAGATGCCAGTGCACCTCGTTGGCAGAATTGCTTATATTTTTATTACCTGCAAAATATACAGTTTTTCCGGCGTCGATATTCTTAAGAGACAAACTTATATCAACGGAACCGGGCTTAAGGGCTTTCTCTTTCAACTTAAGATCTCCTTCGGATGGAACCATTAAACGGTCTGTGTTATCGTATTTATAATCTGTTTCGGGAAGAGAGCCTTTGTATACTATATTTATGGTTTTATCTTTTGGGGACGCACTCTGCTTTGCCGGATGAATAACCTTAAAAGTCGGATTAAAATCTATGCTATACTCAGCCATATCAAAAGTGTAGTCATAAGTATCCACACCTTCTTTCCCAACAACAGCACCATGCACTTCTACTTTACAATTAGCAAACCGTGCTGCCGGTATCTCAAGCAAGCTTTGCGCGGCATTACCCAAAAAATTAGTATTTTCGGCGGCAGCAACAACTTCGCCGGTGTTTTTGTCAACCGCTTTTATGTCAATCAAGGAATATCCGGCATCCTTTACTTCCGGTGGAATAAAATCCACCATCAAAGCAACAATAGAATTGTCTTCCGTTTTGCGCCCAACATTCATTATCAAATCAACCTCATCTGGGGCACCGGCTCCTTTACCGCTTTGATAAGCTTTATAAGTCATCGGAAAGTTTTTCGCAAGTTGCTCATTCATAACTTTAAGACTCGCGTTTTTTTTCATTTTATACATAGCATTTCTCCTATAAGTCTGAATATAGTAAAATGCACAACCCCGCCTTCGGCACCCTATTCTATCGAGGGACAGTTTGAAATTTTCAAAACTGACGAAAACAGGAGAATTTATGTCGCCCGCTTCTTCTTAGTCTTCCACGCAGGCTTACCGCTGTCTTTCAAAACAAAATCTTTCTCAGACAAGCCGGTCATCTCATAAATCACTTCGGAAGGCATACCTTTCGCTTTCATCTTCTTAGCAAGCTCAAGCTTCGCCCGAGCCTCGCCACGAGCCTCACCTAGCGCTTCACCCTCAACTCTACCCTCTGCTCTGCCCTTTTCAAGGCCACGAGCCTCACCTAAAGCCTCACCTTCAATCTTACCCTTCAACTTGGCTGTGTAAAGAGAGCTGTTGTTGCTGCGAATGGTGTCAACATACTTATCGTAAGCAAGGCGTTCGGAACGGCTTAAACGGCTGTATTCAAGTTTTTCATTGGCTTCAAGCAAACCGGGAGCCTTAAATTTGGGCTTGATAGAAGAATTCTTCAAAAAATACATCCACTCGTCGAGCTTATTCTTAACAAGGTTCCTAAAACGATCTACCTTCAATATGTAATATTCAGGGTAAATATCTTTTATCTCAAGTTTTGCAAATTCATTGCGCTGCTCAGGAGTTAACTCCAATTCGTCTTTGTAGTGCAAGCCTTTGAAAGTCGTGGAGCCATGGTAAATGTAATCCTTGCCGGCACCTAAATCGAAATAGACAACGTTTATGGAATAAACCTTTCTGACCTTAGAATAAGGCATGCCTTTGTTGAAATAGTCCACTACAGTTTTGCAAGAGCCAAAAAGCATGCGATGAAAATAGTCTATTTCTTCGGTAAATTGAATTTCTACCATAATCAGGGTGCCATCGTTCTCTTCTGCAAGCACGTCCACACGGTTATATTTTGCATCTTCTGAATCTTTGTTGCTTTCGCTTTCTGGCAGGCTTTTGATTTTTATTTTTTTGCCTAGCAAGGTTGTTAAAAAGCCTTCAAGAATCACATAATCAGCCTTGTTTCTGAGCAAGTTTTTAATTGCCCAATCAAAGGAAACCAATGTGCGTTCTTGTGCCATGTTGGGTAAGATAGAAATTTTTTAAAATGGGGGAATTACCCGCGCTTCGCACGGTTCACCAGCGAAATGTAAAGCGGGAAGGGAGTTCCCCCTCGCTGCAACCGCCCGTTACATTGCACAAGGGCAGACACGTAGGTACTGCCCCTACATTGGACGGGCGTTTTACGCTACCCCCAATGCGGGGACACCCCGCAACGCCCCGTTTTTTGGGCAACGTTGCTTTTTGTCTGAATCAGAATTGGCCAGGATTACAAGAATTTACAGAATATTCACAGCGTTTTGCAAATTCTGAGAATTTTAAAAATTCTGGCCAATTCTGATTCAGACAATTACCCCCCTCCAAACGTCGCGTTTAAACCACCCTTTAAATGCGACGTTTTTTTTTTTTTTTTTCCAAAAACGCCCCAATCAACAAATTCGCCATTTTTTTTTCTATTTTAACCTAACAAAAAAGGTAGGTTTATTGATATACTTTTGAGCTACCAATCACTAACAAAGGAGCCTGTATGAGCAGCATTCTTAAAAACTTTAGCGTGGCAATCACCCTTGCCATATTGGCATTCACACAAGCGGCGTGGGCGCAAGAAGTTACCGACTACGCCGCGTTACAAGCGGCAGCAGCGGCAGGAGAAACAGGCGACATTGTTCTGGGCGGGGACATTACCGACGGAGCCACCCA
>JAITUM010000235.1 GCA_031286305.1 Candidatus Fibrimonadaceae bacterium
CATGCCTTAATTGGGCACGTGTGGTTCTGTGAGGGGCGATACAATTTTCTATCTTATGCAGCATGGGAAAGCCTGTGCAACATAAAGAGAAGAAAGTTGAAAGTCGTCTACTCGACAAAGTCCTTGATCCAAATGGCGAAAGTCTAAACTTAATGGCTCTGAATTTTGGGCCTAGCCACAATGCTACGCACGGTTGCTTACGATATTTAACTGCGCTGGATGGCGAAACAATAGTGGCCAGCGTTGGCGAAATAGGCTACCTGCACAGGGGCTTTGAGAAAATGGCAGAACAGGGAACCTGGCAAATGGTGCTGCCTTATACGGATAGACTGAATTACTGTTCCGCGATTTTGAACAATATTGGCTACGCAAAAGCTGTGGAAAAAATGCTGGGCGTAGAAATTCCCGAAAGAGCAAAGGTTTTGAGAGTCATCACAGGTGAGCTTTCAAGGATTTTTGACCACTTTGTTTGCGTTGCTGCCGCCTGCGTGGACTTAGGCGCTTTGACCAGCTTTTGGTATTTTTTCGGTTCAAGAGAAGAAGGTTTGGTGCTCTGGGAAAAACTCACAGGAGCAAGGCTCACAAACTCCTACACAAGAATTGGCGGCTTGTACCGCGACACCTACGAAGGTTTTGAACAGGATGTTGTAAAACTCCTCAAAATGTGCGAAGATACCCTCAGCGAAGTTCATAAACTCCTAGACGGCAACCGCATATTTTTAGACCGCACCATAGATATAGGCGCAATCAGCCCGGAACGGGCACTCGCTTGGGGCTGGACCGGGCCTTGCCTGCGGGCAACAGGAGCTGCTTTTGATTTGCGCAAAGACGAACCTTATTACGATTATGAAACCTACGACTGGGAAGTGGTGACCGGCACCAAAGGTGATGTTTACGACCGCTTGATGGTGAGGCTTGTGGAGAGCGAAGAATCTATTAAAATAATTCGACAAGCCTTAAAGCGTTTAGAACCCGGACCCGTGAACATAAACGACCCAAAAATCAGAGTTCCGGAACGCGAAAAAGTTTACCAAGATATGGAATCTTTGATAGGTAATTTCAAAACTGTGTCGGAGGGCATTCGTGTTCCTGCCGGCGAATTTTACGATTCATCGGAAGCCGCAAACGGAGAGCTTGGTTTTACGCTGATTTCCAATGGAACAGGAAAACCCTGGCGAGTTAAGGTGCGCCCGCCATGCTTAACGCAGTTTGCAGCCTTTCACGAGCTTGTTGAAGGCGGCATGATTGCAGATTCCATTGCTGTGCTTTCAAGCATAAATATAATTGCAGGAGAACTGGATAGATGATGACATTTGCCGAATACAACGCAAGACTTTGCGACAAAGATTTACAGGAATATTTTCAATACCTGCTTTTGGAACGAGCTGAAAAACCTGAAAATGAAACAATTAAAGAAACAATCGCAGAGTTGCAGGGCATAGTGCTGCAAGGTCGTTTAGACGGCAAAACAGTTTTAGAACTGCGGGAGCAGTGCAAACTTGCTGCAGATTTAGCAGAGCAGGGAAAGATTGAAGAAAGTATTGCAAAAATTCAGCAGATTTTATCAGTTTATCCGGAGCATTATTCCGCATTTTATACGCTTGGCATTATATCTTTTGAGCAAGGAAACTTTGCAGAAGCTCTTGACTGTTTTAAGCAGGCCTTTGAAAGCAACTCATTTTTTGTAGATGCTATTTTGAGAATTTTCGATTGCTCGGTTTGCCTTGGAGATACAAGCGATGCCAATGAGCTTTTGAGCAAAGCTCTAGCCGTGCAACCCGAAGACCCGGAACTTTTAGAAACAAAGCGGCATTTGGAAAGCGGCACTTATCCCGAGCGCTTGGCAAAATATATGGAAGTTCCCATTGAAAAAGAAGCCGAGCTAAAGCAAGAACTTTTGAAATTGAAAGAAATGCTTGAAAGCGGAAATTCAAAAGAAGCCTTGGAAAAAATAAAGGGATTGGTGTAACCTTCAATGGATATATCTTCGCAATATAGATTTGACTCTTTTGCTGAGGGAGAGTCTTCAAGGCTGGCATATGCGGCTTGCAAGGCTTTGGTTGAAGAAGGCGAACTCCATGGCAATCCTTTGGTTTTGATTGGCGGAACGGGACTGGGGAAAACTCACCTTTTGCATTCAATAGCAAATGCTTTGCGCACAAAGAATCCCGAATTAAAAATGATCTGCTCAACGGCTCTTGAATTTTACGAAGAGTATGGAAAAAAAGTGCTGTTAAAAAAAGAAAATAATCCGGAACCATTAGAAGAAATGGCCATGCGACATCGCAACGCAGATATATTTATTTTAGATGATTTTCAAAATATTCAAGGTAAAATTCGTTCTCAGCATGAACTGCTTCAAATTTTCAATACCCTGCTGCTTGCAGGCAAGCCTGTAGTTACAGCTTCTCAGCTTCCAATATCCGATATGGAAAGCTTGAACGAGTCGCTTCGTTCCCGTTTGACAAGCGGTTTGACCATTCAAATTTCTCAGCCGGCTTTGGTTGACAGGCTGGCTATTTTGCGAAAAAAATTTGATATGATTGGGTTTAAAATTGACGAAAATGTTTTGTTGCATTTGGCGGAAAAAACAAGCGGCACGGCAAGCGATTTGGTAGGGATAGTGAGTAATATTAAGTTCAAGGTTATGCAAAGCAACAAAAATGCAGATTTAGAGATGGCAACAGAGGTGCTGGAAGAACATTTTTCAAATTCCCATAGAACTCTTACCATGGAGAGCATAGTAAAAAATGTGGCTGAAGCCTATGGCATTTCTGTTGAAATTTTAAAGCTAAAGGGTAGAGGTAGCAAAGAGGCTGTTTTAACTCGTCAAATTGCCATGTATTTTATACGAAGTTTGTTGAAAAAAAGTTTTGAGCACATAGGGAAATATTTCAACCGAGACCATTCCACAGCTCTTTATGCCTGCAAATCCATTGAAGAAAAAATAAGAAAAGAGATGCCTTTTAACTTGGAAATCAAAAAACTTCAAAAAGCGCTGTTTAATTAGGGAAACATAAAATTTTTTCTCTAGCCGCTTCAAAATCGCTAAACAAAAGATGCTCGGAAATTTGCTCAAGCAATTCTTTTGTCTCCTTTGTCCATTGCATTTTTTGCAAATTAGCAAGAGCGGCATCCGCAGTTTGCTCATCGTAATCTGTGCAGGCTTTGCCGATTATTTGCAACTGCTCATGCAAGTAAGCGGGGTCCTCGTCTGCGCTGACTTCAACATTTTCCGCATCAATTCTTTCAACTATTGATTTTAACAAAACCACAAAACTTTGCGTTTCGGTTTGAATTGCATTTTTATCTTGCTCCTTTCCAATCTTTTCCAACAAAGCGGCTTGCTTTGATGCCTTTTGCTCACCTATATTTGCCAAAGCACTCTTCATGGCATGAGCGTTGATAACAAACAAGCGTAAATCTTCATCGGTAACGGTATCTTTGAAAATATTTTCAAAGATAGGCAAGGCTTTTTTAGCATCCCTTGCAAAAATAGTTTGTATGGCATTTTTAGGAACAGAAGTGGATTTTAGCGTTGCAACTTTTTGTTGCTGCCGTGCAGCCTCAATAACTTCGGGGCTTTGCTTATCGCGAATCATTTTATTCAGCACAACGTGCAACTGTCGAATATCAACGGGCTTGGAAACAAAACCGTCAAAACCGTTTTGGGCAAAAATATCTGCCTGGCCGGCAACAGCATTTGCTGTTAATGCAACAACAGGGTGTGCATATCCCATTTCTCTTATTTTTTTTGTAGTTTCCATGCCATCCATTTGAGGCATCATGTGGTCCATAAGTATAATATCATACACTTTACCTTCTTTAATTTTATCTAAAACCTTAAAGCCGCTATCTACCGTCTCAACTTTCAAACCATAAGGCTGGAGCAAACCTTTCGCTACAAATAAATTCGTTTCTATATCATCCACAACCAGCACGCTGCCATAAGGCATATATTCGCGCACAATTTCTGCATTTTTCATTTGCTTTAAACCAAAGAACTGAAAGTTTTTCAAATTCTCTGCCATCTCTTTACCAATGACTTTATCTTCCGCCGCCTGCTGCAAAAGCTGTACCGTAAGAACCGTTCCAACACCCAGCTCGCTCTCCACCGAAATGTTTCCATGCATCAACTCTACCAATCTCTTGGTAATGTTCAAGCCAAGACCTGTGCCTTCTACAGTGCGATTAGCTTCCATATTAAAACGAGCATATTCGCTAAAAATATTTGCTACCTGCTCGGCGCTCATGCCTTGCCCGGTATCGCGAACAATGATAGTTAAACGAACTTCTTCGCCATTTTTTTCGTCGCTGGGTTCCGCTTTGAATTCAAGCGTTACGCTTCCTTTGTTGGTATACTTAAAAGCGTTGGATAGCAAATTATTCAAAATCTGCTTTATGCGCAAATCATCGCCAATAAAATATGCGGGCATATCTTCCGGAACTTGGAGTATAAATTTAATTTGTTTGCCACCCAAGCGCATTATGTTCAGTTGGATGGTATCATTAATCAGGCTTGCAATATCGTATTTTACAGGAATGATTTCTAATTTGCCGCTTTCAATTTTGGAGAGGTCCAGAATATCGTTGATAATATGGAGCAGCATGTAGCTGGAATCGTAAATTCTGCGAAAGGAATTCTGCGTTTCTTCCGAGTGTCCGTCTTTATTTATTTCTATTTCCGTAATGCCCATAATCGCATTCATGGGTGTTCTAATTTCATGGCTCACAGTAGCCAAAAATTTGGATTTGGTAGCATTGGCGTTTTTCTCTCTTATTTGCGCCCGCTCGGCAATTACGCATTCCCTGCGAAAACGAACAAGGCTCAGCACACCGCTTGAAAGCACAAGCATTATAGAAAAAACTTGCACAATCGTAAGAGCGAGTACCATTTTTCGTGCAAATGCAATATTCTTATCATATAAGTCCACTCCGGCAATCGCCTTCATTTTTCCATCCCTGCCGAATACCGGAGCATAAGCGGTTATTAAACCCTCCTTATCTTCTTCGTAATTGTTCAAACTTGAGCAAAGAGTTTTGCCTTCATCTTTCACATCCTTTAACTTAGGGTACTTTTCATAAGTGAGAGATTTGGAATCTAATACCCGCGCCGAATCGGCAAAATCGCTATCTATAATATATTGCAAGTCATCTTCTTTTGGGCGTATAAAATAAACTTGGGCAATATCATGTTTTTCGGCAAAACTTACCAGCTTGCGTTGCAAATCCTTATATGATTGCAGTTCCATATCTTCTTTTTTTTGATAGCTATCCAATTCTTCTGCGTCTGCAAAGTCTGCCAAATATTCAACTATAGAAATCAAACGCTGTTCTATATTATATTCCATGGTGCGTAAAGAAAACTTAATAAAATAATTTGCACCCACAGATGCCAAAAGCATAACTACGGAAGAAAAAATAAACAAGAGCAATGTGAAGCGTTTTAATGTCATTTTGCTTTTAACTCCCTAACCACATCTGCAAACTGCCCCTTAACTTCTTTGAAAACCTCAATAATTTGCGGGTCAAAAAAAGTTCCGGAACTCTTTATAATAATGTCTTCAGCCTCTTCGCTTGGAAAAGCCGGCTTATAGGGACGCTCAGACACAAGTGCATCATACACATCGGCAATGGCCATAATTCGCCCTTGAAGGGGAATATCTTCGCCCATCAATTCTCGCGGATACCCTTTGCCGTCCCAGCGTTCATGGTGATATCCGGCAAAAAGCTTTGAGTGTTGCAAAAATACGGCATTGCCGGTTTCGGCTATCATATCGTCAATAATTGCCTCTCCCTTTTCGGCGTGGAGGCGTATCTCTGCAAACTCTTCGGGAGTTAACTTATCCGGCTTATTCAAAATCAAATCCGACACAGCAATTTTTCCCACATCATGCAGCCTGGAGGAATTTATTACCATATCCAAATCCCATTCCATAATTTTATCTGTGTATAGTTTTTTTGCTATCATGCCCTCCAGCAAAATTTTTATATAACTTGATGTGCGGGCAATATGTCCACCGGTCACTTTATCGCGATTTTCCACCATATTTGCTATGGTGAAAATGATGCCGTTTTGCAATTTCAAAATTTCCGCTGTGCGTTTTTTGACTAGCTCATCAATGTTCATATGGCTTGCTATGCGATTTAGCAGCACAGGCGCAGCAAAAGGTTTTGTTATAAAATCCACAGCCCCTAGCTCCAAGCCTCTGTATTCTATATCGGCATCAGCATGAACGGTTAAAAATATAACAGGAATATTGACGGTTTTTTCATTTGCTTTAAGTCTTTTAATTGCGGTAAATCCGTCCATTTCGGGCATTTCAATATCTAGGAGTATTAGGTCTGGCATTACTTTTGAAAAAAATGAGAACATTTTCTCCGCAGAGGGCAAAGTAAAAACCCTATATCCGCCTTCGGTCAGCACATGTTTAGTCATTGCCAAATTTACAGAACTATCATCAACAACAAAGATGATTTTCAAAACAATCCTCCTTTTTTTATGCTCCGATTTTGCTTAAAATATATAACAGAACCTCTTTGAATTTTGCTACATTCATAAGAGGAATATCTACTCGCAAAGATTTTAACTCGGTGCTCATGAGGGGTAATATAGAAAAATATGGCAAAACTTTGGCTAGTGGTTGGTATTTTTCTACCTTACCTTCCATGAACTGCCTGCCAATTCTCCTCCTTGTTGCACTTGCCGCTTGTGATAGCAAAGCGGCGCAAACTTACAAGTTGCCCATTCCCAAAACCGATGGCAATACAAGCGTAGAAAAAGCATTGGCAAACAGGCGTTCGCATAGGAATTTTCAAAACAAAGCAATATCGATTGACCAGCTATCGCAAATTTTATGGGCAGCTTATGGAACCACATCGCCTAACGGATTGCGTACGGCCCCTTCTGCAGGTGCATTGTATCCGCTCGAAATTTATGCGATAATCGGCAATGTGGAAAAGATAGAACCCGGTGTGTATAAATACATTCCTGAAGAGCATAAAATTGTGAGAACTATAAACAAAGATGTAAGGGCTGAACTTCGTAAAGCTGCGTTGGGTCAAGAGATGATAGAGAAGGCACCTGTATCAGTGTTTTACAGCGCTATTTTTAGCAAAATAACAGATAGATATGGCGAGCGTGGCAGTGAAAGATATGTGCATATGGGTTTGGGGCATTCCGCCCAAAATATTTACTTGCAAGCAGAGGCATTGCAGTTGGGTACATGCGCCATTGGCGCGTTTACAGACAGCAAAGTAAAACAAGTGCTTCAATTGCCGGCAGAGGAAGAGCCTTTATATATTATGCCTGTTGGGTATTATTAATTTCTCATACTGCGTTGACCTGCTTTGCGATTACTATTTTATAACGGATGAACATTCGCAACATAGCCATACTTGCACATATAGATGCCGGGAAAACTACGCTCTCGGAGCGTATTTTGTGGACTGCTGGGAAAATTTCGCGAGCGGGCAATGTAGAAGACGGGCTTGCTTCGATGGATTACTTGTTTGAGGAAAAAACAAAAGGCATAACCATAGAAGCGGGTATTTCAAATTTTGAGTGGAGGGATATTTGGTGGAATCTAATAGACGCTCCGGGGCACATTGATTTTGGAATGGAGGCCGATACCGCTTTGGAAGCTGCAGACGGTGTGGTTTTGGTGGTTTCCGCTGTGGATGGAATTCAGCCCCAAACATTTGCCGCTTGGGAAAAGTTAAAATCCATGAACAAACCCTGCATCATATTTTTCAACAAAACAGATTTGCCGGACTCCAGACTGGAAGAGAGTTTTTTGGAAATAGAAGAACAGCTTGGGCTTCGCCCCGTTCTGCTTTCGTGGCCGGTTAAAGATGAAGGCATATGGGATGTTTTGAGCGGAACATTTTTAAAACACAATGCAGAAGGCAAAGAGGATGTTGCCTCTACAACGGTTGAAAAAAACGAAATGGAAATGTTTCGCAAAGAGGCGTTTGAAGCTGCTTCCCTTGCAGATGATAATATTTTAGAAAAGATGTTGGCAAAGCAGAAAATAGAGACATCGGAATTGCTTTCCGGTTTGCAAAAATTATTTCACAATGGCACTCACATTTTGTGCTATGCCGGTTCTGCAAAAAAAAATATCGGAGTTCGCTCGCTATTGAATGGGCTTTCCTTTTTTATAAAACCTCAAGCAATAAAAAGCAAAGAGTTGGGGAAGGTCATTCGCTATCGTTCTTTTGCGGGAGTTGGTGAAGCAGCGATTTTAAAAAGCTATAAAAATTTGCAAAAAGAAAAGTTTCCAAAAAATTTAAAATTTTACCGCATACACGCTCAAAACCTAACAGAAGTTTCAGAAATTTTCTGCGGAGATATTTATGCGGTAACGGGAATGGATTATAAAAAAATATCCGAATATTCACCGCTATTGCAAATGAGAATAGAATGCCTAAAACCCGAAGATTGGGAACTTGTTAACGAGGCTTTAAAAGCAATAACGCGTACAGACCATTCAATAAAAGTTGCGGAAAATACCAACGATGGTTCTTGGACTTTATATGCAATGGGAGCGGTGCAGTTTGATTTTATTTTGTCCAGATTAAAAAGAGAGTTTCGTTGTGAAGTTAAAGCCGGCGAGCCTAGCGTGGAGCTTAAAGAAGTTCTATCTAAAGACTTGGATGCCGTTGAAAATTATTGCCAAATTGGAGACACAAAAGTTAGCATATCTCTTTCTGCGGTTTGCGGAGAAGGAGTTGAAATTTTCGATGAACTTTCGCAGGAAATTAAGAGTGCTCTGAACTCCGCTTTAAATGAATTTTGCGAAGCGGGAGTTTTGGGTAAAGGCTCTTTGCGGGGTATCAAGTTTATTTTGCACAAGCTGGAAATCTCAGGGGAAAATAATTTGGCGGTGATTAAAAAAGCCTGCCTTGATGCAGCGGAAATGCTGGTAGAGCCGGGTTCCCTGGAAATTTATGAGCCTTGGGTAAATTTAACCGTTCAGTGTCCATCTGCCTTTGCCGGCACAGTTGCAAACGATTTGCTTTCGCGAGGCGCAAAAATTATAAACAGCGATGGTGATGGCAAAAAACATCGTTTTTACGCAAACGCACCGCTCAGCAAGCTCACTCGCTATACAACGGAGCTTCTTTCCATAACAAAGGGCGGCGGAAATTTCTACATTACCGCCAAGGAGTTACTATGAAAAAGACAATTTTGGCCTCTCTTTTAATGTGTGCATCGCTTTTTGCTGCGCAAGACCCTGTTGCCTTGCTAAAACAAAATGATGTAGAACTGCAAAAGGAGCTTAGGAAAAAGACCCACACGGCAAAAGACATAGAGAGAATCAAGTTCTTGAGCAGTGGTCTTTTTGATTTTCCAAAAATGGCAGAACGCAGCTTGCCAAGGAGAACCCTAGATACAATCACTCCGGCTCAAAAAGCGGAATTCGCTAAAGAGTTTCAGAGAATGATAGAGAACAACAGCGTTCATAAGTTCAAAAATTCAAATTTTACCCCACCGGATTCCACCGTTTATAAAGAACCGAGATTCAGAAGGAATGGTGAAGAAGTTGAGGTTTCAATACATTCGTGGAGCAAGGGCAAAGATATGCTCATGGTTTATAAAATGGATAAGTCCGGCAACTCTTGGCGCGTTTGGGACTTGATTATAGACGATCTCTCCACTACCCGTAATTATCAAGACCAGTTCAAAAGCATTTTGGAAACAAAGTCTTTTCAAGAGCTAATTAAAACGGTAAAAGATAAAGCGGATGAGTATGATAAATGAACTTTCGCATATCTTTTTCTTTTTCCAAAACCGAGCAAGAATTAAAACTCCGTTTTTGGAAGTGGGAAATATGGCGCTTAAATGCTGATTTGCTGATAAATGAAAAAATAGCTTCCGAACTTAAAGCAAAAGTGGAAGAAGTTAAAGAGGCGGAAGATACTTCATTCCTTCAAGCTTTTTTTTATCCCAATGTTGAGAGCAAAATTTGGCGAGTGGTGAAAAAAACTATAGTTCGGTTGTGGAATCTTTTTACTGTGAATTTTGAAAACCTTGAGGTCAAAGGTTCTTTAGGCGATCCTTTTTATGACTCGGTAGCAATGGGGATGGCAGGTGGTTGTTATTGCCCAACTTGGGAATATGATAGTGAGGATTGGAGCGCAAAAGGCACATTAATTTTAAAAGCAAGTTTTTTCCGTTTTCTTTTTTTCATTATCGGTTTGATTTATGATTTTCTCACTTTGTTTTTTGTTCTATGGCGTGGTGTTCGGCTTGCAAAAAAATATCCAAACGGTGAAAATTTGGAAGGTATTCGCAAATGGATTTTCTTGAAGCTCCGCTCATAAACGCGCACTGTCATTTGGAGTTAAGCAACCTTGCCGGCAAACTTCCTCGCAACAAACCTTTCTTTGAGTGGTTAGCCGAGCTCCGCAAAGAAGTAGCCATTTGGACAAAAGAAGACTATCAAAAAAGCTACATCAAAGGCCTAGAACTATCCCACCAAGCAAACACAGCAATAATCTACGACGTTGGAAACCAACTCTCCGAACTCCATACCCCATACCCTATACCCTATACCCTATCTATGCACGAAATAATCAAACAACCCTTACCTTTTCCTTGCACTCCTCATTCAATTTATGCAACTCCGCCGGAGCTTGTTAAGCGGGCTATTAAGCAGTGCCGCGAAGCGGGCATTCCTTGGAGCATTCATTTAGCGGAATTTGATGACAGCGACAGGTTTAGCGATTTTTTGGACATTTTTAAAGATGAGTTGGAATTTGTGAAAAACGGATTTATAGTTCATGGAAATTTTTTGACTGAAAGTGACTTGGATTTTATGGCAAAAAATGATATTGCCCTTGTGCACTGCCCGCAGAGCCATGAGTGGTTTGGTCATAAAGATCCGGATTTTGAAATGTGGAAAAAAAGCGGCGTTGATATTTGCATTGCAACGGACAGTTTGGCCTCAGCAGATTCTTTAGATTTAATGGAACAAATAAAAACCTTGTTCCGGCGATATCCAAAAGCATTTACTCACAAAGAAGCCATGGCCGCAATAACCACTACGCCTGGGAAGTATCTAACGAGAACCATTCGCTGCGGGGCAGGTGCACATTCCATGTCTCAATAATTTTTTCTTTGCTGCCTGCCGCATTGGCGAGCATTTCTAAAAGAGAATATAAAATTATAGCCGGTTTGCCGGCAAATGTTATGGGCGTGCCATCAACATTGGCAGGAACTTCGGTTTTTTCCGGTCTGGGAGCTTCTCTAAAGAAAATTATTTTTTCCGGATTTATAAGTTCAATTTCTTTGTAAAGCATTTCCCTTAAAATAGTCTTTTCTCTTGGTAGCGCAATCTCGTTGCATTTAAAAAAGAAAGATATGGCACATGTATTCAAATCAATCTTCAGTTTTTTTAGCAACCTTTCCAAAATTCCTCTAGCAGGGGTGGTCAACTCTTGCGGCGAATGAAAAAGCAAAAGATAAACGGCATCTTTTTTAATTTCATTTGGAATTAAAAAACTCAAAGAGCGCATGGATTTAGTATAAACAGAATGCTTCTGCAAAGCATTGTAAAAATCGCTAAGACCGGTTGCACTTTGCCATAGAGAGTCGTTTGCAGATGGTGAGGCAGCAGGCGGTAATTTGACAGGAGCAGGCGGTGGCTGAGCAACAACAGGCTGTTTTCCCACCCCGCCTTCGGCACCCCTTCCCAGAGGGGAATGAGGTTCGGACAATATAATCTCAAAACCGCCCAGTTCTCCTTGGGCGCGTAAATATGTTTGTAGAGGAGTTTCGTTCATATCAAAGCCCAAAATGCCCTTCTATGCCAAATTGCAAATAAAATCCCATTCCTTTTGCCATAAATGGCACAATATCATATCCATTGCTTGAATCGCCGTCAGGGTCGCGTATTGCAACGGAACGTTCTCTTGCGTTTTCGCCTCCCAAAAAGCGGAGCGCTTTTGCATCCATTGGTGCAAATATATTGTTTGCTTCAACAAAGAAACGCACATTCTCTAAAAAGAAAACCTTAACATTTGATTTTAAATCCAAATTAAAGCGAAGGTCTGTGCGAAAAAGAGAAGTGGTTTCTTTAGCGCGCTTGATATGCCTTTGTTGCTGAACGGGGTCTATAGACCACTCGTAAAGAGGTTTGTTCAGCGCAGCGCGGTGGCTAACTATAAAAGATAAAAGAGAATCGCTCCTCGGGTAAATTCTCAAATGAGAAACCATGTCTAAATGAGAATTTGCTTGCCATGGCAGGGAGTGACCGTTTGGGAGTTCATATTCACCGTAAATGCTTGAGATGTTGCTCTGAAAGGCAAGCATGTGTATGCTGTGATATTCAAAAGTCATCTGCGCTCCGCTCACCCAAGCAAACTCTACATCTTGCAATTCTTCAAAACGTTCAAAAGCCATTGGAGTCGGCAAAATAGGGTTTGGATAGTAGCGCCCAAATCCATGTGTGGATATTTTTACATTGCCAACATTTAACCTTGTGCCGGCTTTCAAAGAAGCTCCGCTGTTCAGCTTCCCTTCGTGCCAATCGGAACGCCATGCCGTGTTTCCGAAGATTGTCAAATCTTTTTTGATTTCCTTTTCGGTATCAAAAGAAGCGAGAGGCGAAGCATCTTTTGAATTAAAAGAAAAAATACCTCCGGCACCCAGCGTGCTTCTTCCCATTTTGTAATAGGTGCTAGCCTGAACAACATTGTCTTTCAAAGTGTCTTTTGATGATGCCACATTGTGAAAATCATACAAAAAGGCAAAGCCCAAATTTTTGGTTTGCTCCCAAGAAATTCCCGTGCTTGCGGTTAAATGCGATTTTTCGTACTCGTCAATTAAATATGGGTCTATGTTTGAACAGCTGGTAGAAACACCAACGCACTCGCTTCTTCTAAAGTCAAGAGTATCTTTTAAAATTTTCGAGCTTTCTTGCGAAACGGTTCCTATATGAATATTTGTGCCGCCAAAACTTTTATACTCAGCAGAGGTTAATCCATAAACTTGTGTTCCGTCTATTATTTTTATGCCTTTTTGCTGAATGGTATATTCATCACTTGCGTAAAGCCCTGTTACAGCCCAGGTATTATGCGAAGAGTCGCTTCCAAAAAGCCTTGCATAAATATCCATTGAAGAAAGTGAGAATGAATTAGATTCCTTTTCGTGAGGGTCGCTGTTGGGGTCTTTTTTTTTGAGTTCGGTGAAAAATTTTTCGCCCATATTTTTTAGCATGGAAGGGTCTAAGTACCTTGCGCTAAAAGCAAAGCCGTCTCCAAAGAGCCAGGGACCTTCCATATAAATTTCTCTCAAAGTTGTTCCCAAAGAAATATTCGCTTTAAACTCATCTGAATTTCTCGGTTCAAACTGAACCGAACCTGCTAACCCTTGGTTAAAAGGATTTATTCCGTAATGTTCATTAATGTTTATGCTTTCAATTGCACGCGGATTTATAACCGATAAATTTCCGGGAAAACCAATATCCAGATGCCGCATATTCGGAACCCTAAGCTCGCCAAGATGATAAGCCACTTCTTCTGCTCTGCTGCCATCGTAAAATAAGTTGCTTGAAAAATCCATTTGCCCTGACATGCCCGGCATTTGGCTCAAATGTTCTGTTAAGTCAAAGCGGAGCCCTGCTGCATCCTCAAGCTTTTGCATGGAGGTTGTTTTTGGGTTTTGCCATGTTGCTTCGCCTCCACCTATCACCGTTGCGCTTCCGAGATGCCTGGCATTTGAGCGCATGGTTATAACAACATCCAGCAAATCAACATAATCCTGCATTTCTGCAACAGTGCTGTCAAAGCCGGCCTTTTTAAAAAACAAAACGGCATTTCTGCTGTCTAATGTGAATTCAAATCTGCCTCTGCTATC
>JAITUM010000246.1 GCA_031286305.1 Candidatus Fibrimonadaceae bacterium
CATGCCTTAATTGGGCACGTGTGGTTCTGTGAGGGGCGATACAATTTTCTATCTTATGCAGCATGGGAAAGCCTGTGCAACATAAAGAGAAGAAAGTTGAAAGTCGTCTACTCGACAAAAAGCTCTTACTTCCATTTCTCGTTTTCGGCTTAGTTCTGCAAGGCTGTGGCCCTGGCTTAAATGGTGAAGCAGTGGATAATTCGGGGCTTCGAAGTTACACAGTCCCTTCAATGGAATGGAGCCTTATGTTGAAGATTGGTGACTATGTATTGGATTCTATGCATTCCAAAGTAAATAATAATACAAAAGTTATTATGGATAGCATAACTGTGAAAGTTCCCAGTTATCTTGACGTACCTCATATAGGCCGAGTTTACGGCTGGGACTCTCGATGTGCAGGTCGTATAAGTTTTTACCCTAAATGGAATTCTAGTTGTATACATACAGGACGAATATATGTGCCTGTGGATCCTTTAGGTTATTTTGATTTTTCTGAGGTGTTTGATGGATATCCACTTGAGATGTTTAATTATTTCCCGCAACCTGAGTGCGGTCCTAGTAGCCAATATTCTGTTACGTTATATTACTATGCAGGCGAAGGAAACTCCCCAAGTAATTGCCCCACGCTTGGAGGTAATGTTATTATTAGCTTTAAACCATAATGAATAATTCTATAATTACCGCTTGAGAAAAATATGCTCATATCTCGCCTATTAGCTCTAATTGTTTTTGCTGTTGCTATTACACATGCTCAAGTTCCGTTGTCGTATGATGGCAATGACAGAGTTAACTTTCTTCTACACCCAATCGGTACCTTCGTATTGTCGACTACTCACTCGCTTGCCGCCCTTTATTTAACTGCAGAATTATCGTTAGATGAACACTTTAGACATAATTATTTAGTTTTTCATCCATCTTTATTGGCAAATCAAGATATTATAAAACTAGGTTCTGGGATAGGTTTTCGCCATTATCCAGGTAGCAATTATAATGGTGGCTTTTATATGCAAATAATGCCAAGTGCGCATTATTTGAAGTTCTCAATATCAGAAGGCAATAGAATCGGAGCCGTTTCCGGTTCAGCGGTGGATGTTCTTGGTTATGTTGGATATTCATTTAGAAATGTGGCGTTTTTGGATGTGGGTATAGGTTATGGGTGGGCTTTTTTACCAAATAATTATAGGGCTTACAATCAAAATTATTTACCAGAAAATTATCGTACTTATCCTTTCTCTTATCCTTATTCTTATTTTGGTAAAAATAAACATCATGGTTTGACCTTTGACATTAATTTGGCTTTTGATAATTACATAGGTTTTCTCATTTTTATTGCTCCTATTGTTGTTGCTCTTCTGTAAATCCTAAAATCGGGGCTATCGGGGTTCAGGCATTTTCTATCTTATCTCTTCAATGAAAAAGCTCTTACTTCCATTTCTCATTTTCGGCTTAGTTCTGCAAGGCTGTGGTGGTGGTTGCATAAACCCAATGCCGGGCATGTGTGGCGGTGGTGCGATAGATCCGAATGCTCCGATAGACCCTGAGTTTGAATGGAGCCTAAGGTTGCAAATAGGCGATTACGTACTGGACTCTATTCCTGCCGAAAACAGTGATCGGCGTGTGCATATTACCATGGACAGCATAACTGTGAAGGTTCCCAATTATCTTGATGTGCCTCATATAGGCCGAGTCTATGGCTGGGATCCTCGGTGCGCAGGTCGTATAAAATTTATACCTCAATGGCGTTGGGGGGGGGGGGGGTGTGCAAACACGAACTGGATTTATATACCAGTGGATCCTTTAGGATACTTTGATTTCTCTAAGGTATTAGATAGATATCCCTTTGAGATATTTAATAATTTTCCACAACCTGAGTGCGGTCCTGGTGGTAAATACACCGTTGGATTGGAATATTATGCAGGTGAAGGAAGAACTCCATGGGATTGCCCTACACTTACTAAAAGTATTGAAATCAGTTTAAAACCATAATGAATAATTCTATGATGAAAAAGCTCTTACTTCCATTTCTCATTTTCGGCTTGGTTCTGCAAGGCTGTGGTCCTGGCTTAAATGGTGAAGCAGTGGATAATTCGGGGCTTCGAAGTTACACAGTCCCTTCAATGGAATGGAGCCTTATGTTAAAGATCGGTGACTATGTATTGGATTCCATACGTGCCGAATCAAAGAGCAAAACGGAAGTTATTATGGACAGCATAACTGTGAAAGTACCTAATTACCTTGATGTACCTCACATAGGCAGAGTTTATGGCTGGGACCCTCGGTGCGCAGGTCGCATAAGTTTTACGCCTCAATGGCGTTGGGGGGGGGGGGTATGTGCAGACACGGACTGGATTTATATACCGGTGGATCCTTTAGGATACTTTGATTTCTCTAAGGTATTAGATAGATATCCCTTTGAGATATTTAATAATTTTCCACAACCTGAGTGTGGTCCTGGTGGCAAATATATCGTTGGATTGGAATATTATGCAGGTGAAGGAAAGCCACCAAATAATTGCCCTACACTTACTAAAAGTATTAGAATCAGTTTAAAACCATAATCAACAATGAATAATTCTATATTATCAGCGTTTATGTCTCGCCTGCTAGCTCTAATTGTTTTTGTCGCCGTTATTGCACACGCTCGTGCTCCGCTTGAAAGCTACAAACGTTATATGATTATGATGGTCCATGGTATCGGCGGAAATACCATGCAGCCTCATGATTATAATGCTTACGAAAGGGAATCGGAAACTGATGTAAAAAGAAAATCGGCAATTTTTGATAGATCTGCAGATGATAATCGCCCGATACTTGATATTTTCAACGAAGAAAATTGGCATGGAAAATTAGGTGAGACCTTGCATTCCAGAGGTTTTTTAGGGCACACCGTGTGGTACGATTTTTATGAACCTTGGCAGTCGCCCATTTACGATCCTGTAAAGTATCCACATTCGCTATCTCGTTATTTGGGAGATCGTTCTATAAACAACAACCCTATGGGTGAAGAACAAGAACGCATACGTTACTCATATTTTGGGAATACTTTTCAGAATAGGAGAGAGTTATATTGGCATCTTAAACTGCTTAACCTAACGCCTTTGCCTGAGTTTTTTTCTGAGAAAAAAAGCGAAGAATACTTCGGTCAAACAGCTCAGTCTTATTGGCTACGTAGGCTTTTTCCAAGTCATTTAAACAGTATTGATACCGTGAAATATGCGAGATTTGAAGGCCCCTTCCTAGACCTTGCAGAGGAAGATTGGAAACAATGGGGGAAGTTGCGTTATGGTATAGCAGATACAGTTGCTCTCTATGAAGAAAAACCTAAGAAATACATCCTTATCGGGCACTCTATGGGGGGGCTTACCACTCGTGATTATATAACCGGGCCCTTCTACAAAGGAGATGTCGATAAACTTATAACGCTCGACTCACCACACGAAGGATCAGCAATAGCTAATTACGTACAATATTGGCATAAGAATAAATCATGGTCATGGGCTGATACTCTTGAAGAAAAATTTAACGGACAAGGCTTTCTTCATGTAATTAGCTATTTAGATGATGCCTTTGCCGTAGCCAATCTTCTAGCAATATGCCTAAGCCCCGATTACGTTAAAGAATACGGCAACATGATTATGATTTACAGTATTTTAAAGGCTCCCTCGCTAATACATTCAATCTCAGCAGGAGCTACATCGTTTTTAAACGACTACAGCACAAACCAGTATAAAACCGGAAAGCCCTTTACTGAACAAGGCATAGAAGTTATGAAATTAAAAGAAGGAAGTGAAACTAAAAGCAATCCTAATGACTTTTTAAAAAAATTTAACAACAGAGAAAAACTTCAAGACCCATATAAAAATGATTACTCCCTTCCATATTTCCGCCTAGTATCCACATCAGGCGTTCCAACCCCCGGCGGACATGGAATGCACAAAGCCATGACCATCCCCTATGCAAATGCCGCAGCGCTCCTCCACGGTATATGGCCCGCTTTTGCCGGAGAAAAGGGAACTCCAGAAGTAAGTACTACTTTTTTACGCCTAACCACAGCACTTGGAGCGCAATCCCTATGGAACGATTGGGGCTCCGGCTTTGTACCAACGTGGAGCGCAAAAGCAGATAATGTCCGAGTCTTTAATTCCAGCGAAGCAAATACAAAAAAAATAAATATTCCTTTCTTAAAATCTGATGAAAAAAATGATGATGGCCTGAAAGACTGGGCTTTTATAATAGCATCAACTGCAGCCTTAGAGCTTCTTGCCAGCCAAATTCCCGGTGATAACTGCGGAATGAAGGCGCTAAGATATTTTGTCTATGGTGCAGCAGCAGTTACAGCTTTAGCTCTCGTAAAAGATACCGATCTCAACCGCCTCTTTGACTACATCGGCTTCCACGGCGCAATGATGAAGCGAGTAGAAGAAGATAGCGCACCATCCGCACCATCCGGGCGCGGTTCAGATAAAAAAATTATAGACGAACTCCTCTGGGAACGGCCCTCCGTATCCTTCACATATAACCCCGTAGAAGCATGGGATTACTCCCAAGGCGGTTACGTAGGAATAGGGACCAATAAAGAACAAGTATCTTTTACGGCAACAAACCCTGGAACAAAAATTCCTGTTAAATGGATAGAAGAAGATAACCCGCAAGTGTTTGAAATAAACTTGACAAACGCAGAAGAAGGAACTGAAGAACTAATTCGAAATAGAACTATATATATAGCAGGAAAAACCGCAGGGACAAAATTTGAAAAAGTTACGCTCATTGATGAAGAAGGAAACGAAACTGCTGTTACGCAATGTGAAAATATTGTAGGCTTTGCTAACGGAACCGTAAATAAAGATAACGAAGGATTAATAGCATGCGATACACAACTACCCGCCGGCACAAATGGAAGATTTACGCTTAAAATAGATGCTTATCACGCAAATGGAAACGGAGCCTTGCTTGTAAATATCGGCAGACAGCCTGGGAAAGCTTTTGTTTCGGGAAATGCCATAACCAAAGCAGAAGGAGTAGATTGGGATAGATACCTCACATTCAAAAACCGTCGTCCGCAAAAGAAAGTTAACGTTGCCGGAATCCCTACAGAAGAACAATTAGATAAAACCATTGCCGAAATAGTGGATTATCATAAAAGTCCCTTGCTGGTTGTAAATACTATTCCACGCTATTTTGAATTAGAAATAGACGAATTGCAGCCAGACCGCATGAATAAATTAAATTTCAGCTTTAACTTCGGAACAGCCTCCGTTTCTTATGAAGCCGTGAACGACCCAAATAAATTCAACCAAGTCCCAAGTGGGTTCAGCCCGGAAGACGCAGCAAAAGGAATGGTTGACCCATCCAAAGAAGATTATAAGGTTACCGTGCAGCTCGGTGCAACAGTAAAAACCGCTACCATCAAAAATCCCATAAATGCATGGGGGCACATGACTCTAGATTTTGATAAGTTGGAAAACTTGCTTGAGATGGATAAGGGGTCTCTGCAACCTTTCTTAGAAGGTCGAAACCACTTACGCATCTATTCCGAAAATCGCTGGCAAATGAATAGGGTCCAAGAAATGAATTTGTTTATACCAGGGCCACCACCAACAGTCACTCCAATTTTCCCAATGGCTGACGAATATTTCTGCGGTAGCTCATATTTGGAATTTGAAACAGATTTAATTTATGGTATGGCTAATAATCTTGCTGAAAGCGATATAACAGTCTCTTATGTAAACGCAAACAGCCCACAGTTTATTAACGAATGGGATATTGAAAGCACAACCTCTAGAACAAAATACAAAGTCAAAAGCAAAACAAAAATCAATTGGCCTGCTAATGAAACAGGAGTGCAAATAAAAGTTACTCCACGCATAAATGGAACTCCTAGTAACCCTATCAATTATCAGTACATGATTCGCCAAGACTGTATTGCCCCAACACTTGCTTTTGCCGAAGATCAAGAAAAATTTAACCCAACGGCAATTCGCTTTGATGCCTATGATTTGGAAAAAGAAGATGGTGATTTAAGACCAGTACAGGATTTGTTATTGGAATTTTATAATACAGACAGTACATCAATTTTGCTTTCCGCAGAACGCTTTGCCAGTGCCGGAGCCAAAGTGCGAAATCTAATTTGGAAAAACTCTGATGATGAGCCCTTTTACCCTGATGGTAAATATAAACTTACAGTTCGCGCACATGATAACACAATTAAAAACAGTGATAGCGACTTGCAACGCAAAGCATTTTGGGAATCTTATGACGAAAATGGAAATCCAGATTTAAGTCATCCCTTTGCCTCTTATTGTAAAGGGGAAAATTGCCACACGCAATGGGGTAAGGACGAAATAGAAATTGTTCTTGATTTTACACCTCCAGAAATAACCTCGCTTCAATATACTCCAACACCCAACGCAAACGGTATGGTGGTCTATGCAGGGAATGCCACCAAGGAGAATTTCAGCTTAACTGTTTCAGCCACAGATGTTTTTTCCACCGAAGAAAATCCGGTAAAAGCTATGCTGGAAATGTACCCAGCGGATATCTCGGGAAATGAAATTGAAGGTACTCCATTTTTTATGGAACTGGAGTTGAAAGCGATAGAAGATACTCGCTTTGATTTTAAAGACACAATAATTAAATCTCACGATGCCTTTACGCGTTCCCTTACAGGCGGTGCGCAAACTTTTATTGAGGGTATATACAATTCAAAAATAGTTGCTCAAGATGCAGCAGGGAATAAAGCGACCTCTCCTGTCACAATCGTAATAGTAGATTTAACTGCTCCCCGAATTTTAAATGCCAATGTTCCTTATTCGCCACTGCCGGGAAGCGAACATATTGTTCGGTTTAATGTGGACGAATTAGACGATGCTCCTTCGCTACGCAATATTTCACCTGAAACGATTTCTGCAAAGGTTTCTGCAAAATGCAATCAGGGGATAGAAATTCCATATTCCTTGCAAGCTGGCGAAAAACAGGGAGATACCATTAATTACAGATTTGCAGCAACTATACCCGAAGGCCTGCAAGGCGAGTGCATGGTGCTTATTGAGGCCTTTGATGCCCGCGGCAATGTGCGACGGAGCGAAAATAAAATTGTTGTAGATTTAATACCTCCCGAAATTACCAGCCCTAAAAACGGCGATATATCCGGGCAAGTGGCGATTTATGGTGTTGCAGATAATCCTTCTTTGAGTTCAGGCGATGATTTTGCCTGGTATTCTCTTAGTTATGCTCCTGTTGATGCAGAAGGAAATATTTTAGGTATATGGAAAACGGCAGGCATAAGCATTCCGGATGCACAGCAATGCATTGGTGAGCCTAGTAGAGGGTGCAAGCCGGTTAGTCGCTTTAGCAAATCAAATATTTTAGGATATTGGAATACAAATGTTCTAAGTCAGGCAGAGCGTAGCCATACTTATCGCCTAAAGCTTGTTGTAACCAATATTTCCACAACCTTGGATACTTTTGTTGACATATTTGTTCCTGAGCAAGAAAAAGTTGATCTAAAAATAGACTTTGACAACCTTCCTTTAAACTTTGATTTTTCAAATGAATCTACCTTGCCTATATCTTGGAATGTCACTGCATCTCCTTCAAACGATACTTATCAAGTTCGCTTGGAAATTAGCCGCCTAAACGCAAAACAAGAAAAAACAGCAACTGTTGTAAATCGCCTGTTTGAAGGTGTTGTCCCAAAAATGTATTATGGAGAACCGATAAATGCGTCTGAGCAGGGAATATACTTGTGGCTTGGTGAGAGCGAACAGGTAGTTGGCGAGACTCGTTATCGCATAAGACTTGTAGCAAAAGAAGAAACAAAATTTAACTTATCTTTTATAGGTGGCGTGGATGCAACGCTTAGCGTTGTAAACAACAGCGGTGAAGTTCCTGAAGGAGTTACAGTAACAAAAAACAGTTTTGAAATGGGGTACACAGCTTCGATTTCTCGCACGGTAAGAGCTGGCTCTTCGGAAGAATTTATTCTTTCCACTAATTCTAAAACCGGCATTGACTGGGTGCTAATGTCTTTAAATGATCCAAATACGATTGTAGATGCTTTTATTGGGCAAAACAAGTTTAACATTGGTTCGGCAGGGGTATCGCACGTGAGGTTGCCTTCGTTGATTGGCGGGAAAGGTTTTGATTGGAAAGGAATTGTTGATGGTAGCGGAGCAAATGTACCTTCGGGAGTTTATAGGATCAAAGCAACTTTGGAAGGTTTAAACGATAATTTAACTGCAACTACGGAATCTATTTTGGAAATCACGGGTGCTCCTGTCAATATTACCGATGCGAAAGTAACTCCCGGAGAAATTAGTTTTAACCCGGAAATATCGCCGGTAATGCGGCAAATAACGCTTTCGTTCAAGATAGACCAAGATGCTTTGTTAAGTGTTTTTGTCCGTTCTCGTGATGGCACTCAGAATATTAAAGAAACAATGAACTTGTCTCTAGACGGGCATGATTTGCTTTTGGATAAACAACTGCTAGCTGGGCGCAGTACTGCTTATACGGTTCGTTGGAATGGCGTTTATAACAGGAATATGCAGTTGCCTCCCAATGATGAAGGCTATGAATTTGTTATACAAGCTTATGATTTGAGCGGAAAATTTGTAGAGAAAGAAGTTGTTGTACCTTTCGAGGTTGTTCCGCACGGAATGACAGAAGATAAGTCCAATGTGGCTCTTTGGGTTGATGGAGATTCTGATAAAAGAATTAATTTTGAAGGAGTTTCTTACCAGATAGCTCAAGGGTTAAATGATTTAATGATTGAGGCTACTCCGGTTGGCTACCGCGTGGTGCGAGATGCAGTAGATGTAACTCTTGGCTATAAAGGAACGCAAAGTGCGGCAACTCTTCCTTTTGAGCGTTATAGCATTGGTGTGCAAATTCATAAAAAGAGTATTGAATTTTGGGCTGTAGTGGCAGCAACTTTCCGCTTTCTTTACGAATCCGAACAAGTTTGCAACGAAGAGACAAAAATATCAAGGCAAGTTGGTTATAAGAGTGTAAGATTCGCAGAAGAAGGAGTAGATGCAGGCGTACGCACATTGGAATGGGATTTTCATGAAAATCGCGGTTCGGATATGAACGGCAGAATGGATAATTCCAATGTGCATCTTTTGCTGATACCCAAGGCAAAGATGACAGAAGTAAAATTAAAAAGCCTTATTAAGAATGTGAACGATGCAAAAAATGTTTCAGATAAGAACACAAATTGGAATAAATTGAAAGACGAGGCGGAGCTGGATTTTCTATGGGTTCCAAATGGTGGTGGAGAAGTTTTTGTCGAGAATCAGAATAGTATAGGAGGGTTAATTTCCAGCGGACGTGAAAGTTGGAACAACTGGAAAGAAAGAAATTCAGGTACTGTGCCGGAAGAAAATTCCACTAGTTTTTTTTGGGATGAAAACGATCCGGAATACGACCCTGCAAAACATGCACCGGAAATGACGGCAAAAGCTTGGGCATGGAAACATACGGATGGACAAAATAAAGTGTATGATCCTTGGGGATGCTTGGGATGTAGTTCTTGCCGCAAGAGTTTGAGGTATTTTTTTGAACTTGAGCCAACCAACCGTTTTTGGGCGAATCCTAACAAAGGAACAGATTATGGTTGGAATAATTCTGTTAATCGTTATGTCACTTTAGATCCTCTTAATCAAAATTTCTTATTTGGTACAGAAGGGTATTTTAAAGATATCAAAGCTCCTTTTATCAATCCTCAGAGCGAGCCGGTGATTTATAAATTAAACAATCCAACACCGGCTAATTCGCAGTATTTCTTTTATCTTTTGAGTAACATAAATTTTCAAGCCCATCAGCATATTGGTTCGGATACAGCGGTTACTTATACGGGAGCTTTGGAATCTGATGTAGAAATGATTTTGCATTTTTTCAAGGGAGATCCAAGCTCCAGAAAATATTATCCTGCATCTTTTGCTGTGAATGTTTTAGCTAATGGAAGTTCAATTTCTTCAAGAGGATTCAGTGATAATGCAAATTCTCATTATAGTCAGCCTATTCCAATTGGAAATTCGCCCAGAGAATTGGCCGTTTCCATAAAAATGGAGGATTCACCTATATATGGATATTTTCCGGATATTGTTGTTCCATGGCCAACAACTCAAGCAAGTATAACCTCTATTCAAAATACATTATGCAAAACCCCAAATTTATGCGGTGCAGATGAAAATGATAAAGAGGTTGATACTAGAAATATAGAGTTTATTAACGCTGATGAAATAGTCAATGGATTCCGTCAAATTAAAATTCCTGTTGCTATGGACAGACTTGATGATAATTCAAGCGGTTTTGATTTGTCTCCATATATCAAAAAAACGGGTATTAGTTATACTTCAAGGTTAGGTAATAATCCGGAAATAATTATAACGAATAAAGAAACCGTAACAATTAATTCTGCAGATAATATTAAAGTTCCTCCTGATTATTATGTCGATAATAATAGTATTCTCCGACGTGAAGGTGCAGAAAAAGGATACCAATACGTGGTAGCGGATGACCCTTTAATGAGAAAAATTGAAGACGATGAAGGCGGTTCGCCAAATGTTGTTCGCTTGCGTGTGCCGGGGGTATTTCCTTTTGTATCGGGCGGCAGCTCTCCATTATTGCTGAGTTATAATTTGATGGAAGAGATTGGAAAGAAAGCGGATGCAGAGGGTTTTGTTCCGGTCTTCTCCAATTCCGCTGGCTGGAGTCTTTTTAAGAAAAACGGCAATACATGGCAAGACTACGAAGATATTCTAACGCAATGGGAAGAGTCACCTTCTGTATTTGAGAGAACACGGTTGCTTTATAAAGATGGCACGGAACACAAAAATGTGAAAATCCACAGTGCAGAAGAAATGGATAACTGGGATTATGCCGGCAGGGCAAAATTGTATTTGGCGCCAGCTCCTTTTGATGGGTACGACAGACGTGTTCTAAAGATTCGCGGTTCTATGCCCTGGCGCAAGGGTGATACTTATAAAGTTTTTGCCTCCAGTGATGCCGGTTGGCAAGAATTAACGCTAAATGAATCAGTAACATCATATGTTGATCGTCTAAGCGGAACCTTTGCTTACTGGGATGTACGAACATCGGGATTCCATCAGTTGCTATTGTTGCGCAATGCAGGTGGAATGCAGTATTATAAAGTATTTCCGGTAGCAATAGGCTCCGGAGGTGCGGGAACTGGAACCTTTGGTGATGCTATGGGGCGTGTCCAATTAACGGCAGATAATTTGAATTTTGTGGATGTGGTTCCTTTGGGCAGTAAGAATGTACCGCAAAGTATTCCGGGGGATGCCAGTATGGGGCCGGTGGTTCAAGTTTACCCTCCCATTGCGCTTAGTGGGCAAAGCATTACTCTTCGCATTCGCTATACAAGAGAAGAAATTGAAACGCAAGGCTGGACGGAAGATGCTTCTATTTATGTAGTGTCGGAAGGTTATTCTCCTCAACGTTTAAGTGCCGTAACTTGGGCTTTTTATAGCGATAAAAATGAAAAAGTAGAGACAAATCTTGGTTCGTCCAATTGGGAATATGCTGTGATTTCAGGAGTTTTACAAGCACGTCCTCCAATGGAAGAGGAAGTAAGCAGCACCCATTCTTTGGGGCAAGCTAGCCAATTAACAGAGGGAACCACTGTAACTGTTCAAGAAACAGCACAGGATGTATTTACTGTAACCATAGACAAGGCAGGTGAAAAATGAAAAAAATATTTGCAGGTATGTTTGTTTTGCCGTGCTTTTTCTTTGCTCTGCAAAGTTGTAGCGAATATTTACCGCCGGATGAAGGAATAGTCTGGGGTTTAAAACTTCAAATCGGTGATTATATATTAGACTCTATTTTTTCAAATGAAGATATTTCAGATAGTAGATTTGGTTTGCATGGCGATAGTGATGAAGAATATTATAGAGTAAATATGGACAAAATAGAAACAAAGGTTCCAAATTATGCTGAAGCATTTTATACTGGTAAGATATATGGTTGGGATACTGATTGCTTTAGAGATGTATATTTTATGTCTCGCCGTGGAAAGGTAGTAAGTTCGCCTGATTTTTATTTTGAAGTAGATTCCGACGGCAAATTTAATTTTTCCGAAATAGCAGAACATTACACTGAACTGAGCGGGGTTCAGTTTTGGATTCGCCCGAGAGTATTGCAAGGTAAAGCATGTTACCCTAAAAATAACCCCATCCTTGTTCACTTTAGTTTGTGAGGAGTTATGATTCGGTTGTCAACACAAATAGTATTACTTGTCTGCTTATTGATGCAGGTTGTTTTTGCTGAGTCCAACTCACGTACAATGCGTGTAGGGGAAAGTCAGTATTTTTCCATTGACAGCACCGGACAAGATTTTAGAATTAAGTTGGTTAGCGTTCAGAATGGCGTTGCTGTGCTGGAAAAAGAATATCTTAAAAAGCAAATTCCGGAACTTCAATATTACTATGCCGCTCAAGGCACTGCCGATGCCGTTCTGCCAATTTTATTGCAACCATATCCTGCACAAGTTACTGCAGAACATCAAACCCTTTATGGCATTAGCGAAGATTTAGAATTGCGTCTCTATCGCGGAGACCAAAGAGATTTTAGTACGGCAGTTTGGCTTGAAAGCGCTGAATTTATTCGCAATGGTTCCAATTTCAGCATACAAGTTTCCTTGGCGATGGGAGAAAATCATTTCTTTATTTCTTATGCCCCAGGTATTGTAGGTGAGAGGGCTATTGCTAGCATTCAGCGAAAGGAGGCTTCTAGAGGAGCGTTGAATGCAGATTTAGACCCAATTGGCAGTGCCGCAATTCGTACAACCGCTTTAAAGATAGAAAATGCATCTTTAGGAACGATGGAAGCGTTTGAAACTATTTTTGGAGAACCGCATAGTCGTACTCAAATGGAATGGAATGAAGCTTTTTACCGTTTTGAAGTTGAAAATACGCAAACTAAAGCTTCTGAACGCAGTTTTCATCTATCTCATCTTGGGAACGATGGCAAAATTCGCTCCAGTCAAACTATAGTAATTCCTGTGGATGATATTTTACCGGTTATTCGAGAAATAGATTCTCCCCAGCGTTTCGTTCCCGGCTCTGCCTCTATCTCAGGGAATTTTACAGATAATCTAGGAGTACGCTTTGTTTGGCTTCGTCTTATGGATAATGCTGGCATTGAAGTTGCTAGAACTTATGTGGAAACCGGCAAATTACCGGAAGGTTCCATGCTTATTGATTTTCCAAATACCGGCAATATGAATTTAAAAGTTTATGCAGTCGACGGAAGTGTACTCGGAGCAAAAGTATTAGAATTGCCTAGAGAAGCTCTTTTAAAGGGTAATAAATATACTTTAGAAGTAGGCGTAACCGATATAGCCGGCAATCGTTCCGATGTAAAAAAATACGAAGTAAGTGCTTTTGTCGGGCATAAAGAATGGAATATTTCTTTGGTTAATGCTATGCCAAAAAATGAAGTGCAGGCATACCCCTTGCTTTTGCGGATTGGTGAAAAAGACATGGATTTTTCCACAGCTTCTCCAACCGGCTCGGATTTGCGTTTCCTCGACGAAAAAGGAAATAATTTGGCATTTGAAGTAGAGCGTTTTGATGCAAGAAAGAAACAAGCCGAGGTTTGGGTTCGCATTCCCAGAATTACCGCTAACACCCTTTTTATCCGTTTGAATATGTTGTGGGGAAATGCCGAAGCTGAGCATTACGGAAAACCTTCTTCTGTTTGGGATGATGGTTTTCGTGGTGTGTATCATTTTAACGAAATGTATTTAGGACCTTATATTCCCGAAACAGATTTTTCCGATTATACAGTCTATGTTACCGGAAATGCTTCTTTCCGTGAACGTGCAAGGCTTAATGGAACAATTGCTGCATCGGGAACCATCCAGCTAGGAATGGACTCAAAAGTAGATAATGTTAAAGAAAATTTGAAGCCTTTGGAAATGACAATTGTACCTTTGCCCCAACCAGGCACTCACGATATCAATATTTCTTCCAATGGCTCTACGGCTTTGCTTCCCGGAAAATATCAAGATTTAACTATCGGAGCCGGTAGTCGAGTCAAACTTAGCGCCGGAACTTATCATTTTCGCAATGTAAAGCTGTCGCAAGACGCCGTGATAGAAGCAGACATTTCTCGTGGCGTGGTTACTGTAAAAGTTGCCGGCAATATGAATATCGCTGAACGCTCGCAAATTGCTTTAAGCGGCAATACAAAAGCATCTATGTTTCGTTGCGATGTATCGGCTTCCAATGTATCTTTCGGAACAGACGTGAAATGGAAGGGTATCTTAACCGCACCTAACGCCACTGTAAATATCGGAGAACGAATGTCATGGACAGGTGCCTTGTATGCTCAAGGCATTGTAACCGGAACCGATGTTTCTTTTATTCCTAGCCTTTCTGAAGCACAGTACGCAATTATACCGGCAGACGATGACATATTCCCTCCTGCAACGCTTGCCGGCTTTGACTTGTTTGCTACTCAGAATATTGTGTTACAAAATAATTCTAAAATCAATGGACAACTCGGAAGCAATGGCAATCTTTCTTTAGGATATGATGCACGTTTGTATGGAGATGCTTGGGTTTTGCAAAATTTATCTCTTGGCAATCAATCAACTTTAACCGGAAGTGTACTCTTAGGTGGCTCTCTGTCTGAAGGAGCAAATGTCAATTGGAGTGGCTCCGTAATACCTTTGCTTGAAAGTGGACATTATACAATTCCTGAAGTCAATGTAAATGCTGGGGCCGCATCCATTACGGTTGGCAATGATCAGATACATTCCTTAACACCAGGATCTTATGGGAATCTAGTAATCCGAACACGCGGAACATTACAAATAACAGCGGGCATTTATCATTTTGCAAGTCTTCAGGTGGAAAGCGACGGCATTGTTTCGGCAGATATGTCTAAGGGAATAGTAGAAGTTATGGTAGCCGGAAATGCAAATTTTAGCGACAGAGCCAAATTCATCCGCTCCGGCTCTGATAATTTCAATGATTTAAAATTCTTTTTTGCAACAAACAATTCTATAAGATATGGACATGATATCAATTTCAAGGGCGCCATCAGAGCTCCATCTGCTGAAGTAATTTTAGGAGACCGCAATAGTTACACAGGCACTTTGTGGGCACGTCGTATTGAAATAGGAAATGGGAGTTCTTTTATATCGGAGCGTTTAACTTCCGGAAACAATGAAACAGATATAGAAGCAATTCACGTTTCGGATTGGATTGCAGATGCTACTAGATTCAGGCGTAATGGGTTCAATACAAGTAGCACAGCTAAAAGAGGCTTTATAGCCGAATCGCAATTTTTTAACGCAACTTCCCATATCAGGCTCCCTTTTGCCGAATACGTGCGAAATGGGCAAGGAACTTGGTCTAGTTGGCTTTATCTTGATGAAGCTTCCGGTAGAATAGCCTCATCTTCAGATGTTTCCGTTCCCAACTGGGAATGGAAGCTTAACGATGAAGGGAATTTGATTATACGCATTGGCTCTCGTTCACTTTCTTTGCCTGTTCCAGACAAAGTTTGGGTTCTTTTATCTATAGTTCAAAATGGCAACGAAATTTCTGTTTATTTGAATGATATTTTGCAAGCCAAGGGGTCTGCTGCCGGCGATTTAAGCTCTACAGCAAATCCCTGGTTCGGTAGTTCTGCAGGAGTAACTCGCTTTGATGAAATCCGCATATCAGAGACCGCTCGAAGTGAAGACTGGATTCGATTGGATTATCATACTCAAAAAGTGGACGAAGAAGAAAATGAAGCTATAACAGAGTTTGCAAAGAATCCATAACCTAATCTAACTCAAAAAATGCTTTCGTAACTCCTTTATTCATTAAAACAGAACGATATTCCATTGATGTTTTGCCTTTACCTGGTAGATCAATTTCTGTTTTCACCGGAAAGTCTATATTTTCAAAGTTTTGATACTGAAAAGAGCTAATTCCACGTATTCCATCTTGAGCTATATCCATTTTCATTAAACGACAAGTCTTTGCTTCAAATACATACCTAGTATCATCTGGCGCCCGATAAATTCTACTTCCACTAGAATCTTTGGAAAAGGAAAGCTTTAAATTCTTTAATTTATTTACCGTGGCTTCCAAAGGGTTTTCGGAGCAATTTCCTTGCTGCGCATTCCATCCGCTATTTCCCATCCGAATATATGTGGTGTCTCCGCGACACAGCATAGTCATTTTACCAATATGAGAATCCATCTCCGTTTTACTATAGAAGCGATCAGAAACAAGGTATTGAACCTTAGCTTTTTGCTCTGCTTTTTGCCCAGCAATTTCAACAGACTGAACCATATCGGCACGCATGCTTTTCATTGCCTTAGCATTAGCCTGCCATTGTTGCTGGCAAGAAGTCAAAAAAGAATCCGCTGCGGAGCAGAAAGAGGCGATGCACAAAAGCAACAAAAATAAAAGTTTTTTCATGAGAGTTAATATAGAAAATGCCACAGTTGCCCGATTAAAAGTTTAGTTAAAAAACTGTGATTTTGGCAAATTCAAGCTGTTTTTTCGCGAAAATATTTTTTAATGGGACAGCAGTGGCATTTTCTATATTATGCGGAGGTGGTATGAAAAATACAGCAGATAACATACTTGTGCTTATTCGTGATAATGGTTTAATATCAATATCGGATATTTCTAAAAAATTCAAATCCAAAGGTATAATAGAACGTATCGGTGCGGATAAAGGTGGGTATTGGAAAGTTAAGGGGGAAATTTGAATAAGTTTCCTAAAATGAAATATGCTAAGCAAAAAGGGCTTGTTTCAATTATTGTTCCAATCTATAACACTCCAGAAGTTAATCTCAGAGAATGCTTGGATAGCATTTTGGCACAGACATTCACAAATTGGGAAGCAATCTTGGTGAACGACGGCTCAACAGGCAGCACAGAGAAAATAATAGATGAATATGCAGAAAAAGATTCGCGTTTTATTGCGGTTCATAAACAAAATGAAGGTACTTTACTATCTAGAAAAGCTGGGTTGGAAAATTCAAAAGGCGAATTTATAGCAAATATAGATCACGATGATATTTATGATTTGCAATTTCTGGAAAAAATGTATGCAAAAATAAATGAAACGAATGCGGATTTTGTTTATTGTGATCATAATAACGGAGGCAATATTTCTCAGTTGTCGGATTATGAATGGAGTACCGACATATCTGCAAATCTAGCATGCGCATTGTCTTGGCAGGAGCTAACATTACTAACTTGGGATAAATTAATAAGGAGGGAAGTTTATACCAAAGTTTGTTTTCCGGATGCGTATCTAACTTTTTTAGAAGACCAAGTTCAGATGGTTCAAGTAATTCGGCACTCAAAGTCAGCAGCATTTGTTCCGGAATGTCTTTACTTTCGAAAACTCGGCGGTCTTTCTTCTGTTTTAAAACCGGTTCTTGTAGTTAAAGGCACAATTATAATGAAAAATATCTTGGAAGATTTTTTTAATGTTCTTCCTGAAAATGTGAAAAAGATTTTTTATAACGAATTTGCTGCACATGCGTTTCATTGTTATTATTTGCTAGACAAAAAAACAAGAGCTGAATTCAAAAATGATTTGGAGCCGCTTTTGCCGGAAGTTATAAAAATACAAACAAGATTAAATTTGAAAATATGTTTATTCTTAGCGAGTAAGGGAATAGAATTTCCGATTACGCTAAGGGACAATATGATTGTGTTTAGAGATATGTTGAGGAGAAAATGGTAAAGAAGATATTACGTGAGCTTAGGTCTCGCCTTAGAATAAGAAAAATTGCCCGCTCTGCTATTCTTGCAGATTTTGATGCCTGTGCCTGTGGCAAAAATCAAGGAAAACATAATTTGAGTTTTTTCCTTTTAATAAAAGATTCTGCCAAGTATTTAAATGAATGGCTGGCTTATCATTATTCCATTGGCGTTGAACATTTTTACATTATCAATGACATGTCTGTTGATAACATTAAACAGGTTTTGGAACCGTGGAAAAAACTTGGCATTGTAAGCGTTGCAGATTTTAAAGTAGATGCCATGCAGAATGAAATGTACACATATTTTAGCCGCAAACTTGCAGGCAGAACAAAGTGGCTTGGCTTTTTGGACTTAGATGAATTTTTAGTTGTGAAAAGCAAAAAGATGATAGATTGGCTGAATTCCTTTCCGGAAAATACATCTGCAGTTGAGATAAACTGGTGCTGTTTTGGCAGTTCGGGCTTGGAAAATTATGAGGATGTTTTTGTCACAAAAAGATTTAAGAAATATGCAAATGCAGATTTTGAAGCCAATATGCATGTGAAATCAATAGTTAAATTGGGTGAAAATTTTACCTTTTTAAATCCGCATTCCTCTATGCCTTCGGCAAAATATGTTAGAAATTCAAATCAAGAAATAGTTAAACCTGAGGAACAGGATTTTTTTCAGAGGCAACCGGTTTTTGACAATGCATGGATAAATCATTATTTTTGCTTATCCAAAGAAGAGTTTGCTGAAAAAATAAAACGCGGCAAAGCTGACTCTAGAACAAGCATAAGAAACTGGGAGGAATTTGAATATCACAATAGAAACGAGTGCACCGGAGACAAATCTCTGGAAACTGCTGAGAAACAAATAAATGACACTCTCTTGGAGTTGAGGCTCTAACTTCCGTTTACTATATTACCCTCGTGTTCCGCGTGTTTTTTTTCGTGATTGTAGTTTCGGTCTTTGCTCAAGACTGGAAGCATTATACAAAACAAAGTGAATATCGAGACCTTGTGCTGACGGAAAATGGAACTCTGTGGGCGGCTTTTGAATGGGGCTTGCAGGAATATCAAAATAAAACAGAAAACATTTATATGCCCGGAAACAACAATTTGGAGGCAGTGGACTTTGTTCAGCTTTTTGACCTGCCGGGCGGCGATATTATAGCAGCATCAAAAAATGGAACTTTGGTTCGCAAAAGTAAAAATTCCAAAAATTTTGAAAACATAAGCAATTCTTTTGTAGAAAGAAAACGAAACCTGCTACCGGGTCTAGGAAAAAGAGCAGAAAAAATTCTTATCTTGCCGTTTGAAGGAGCTTTGGCTTTTTTTGACTATGAACAAAAGCGCTCCGTTATAACACTCACGCAAATAGGCACAAGTTCATTTGAAGAATATGAAATTAAAAGAGTGGCTGTAAGAGATGACAGTATATGGGTTGATTTAGATGCTTTTGTTTGGAAAAGGCACATAGACTGGAAAGAAATACATAGAGACAATTTTTTAGCAGATCCAAAATCTTGGGAAGAAGTAAAAGACAAAAAAATACCTTTCAACGAAAAAGCAAAACCCGCATATACAGCAAATGCTTTTGGTAATTTTCCTTTGCAAATGGCAAGAATTATTTCACTGCACGGAAACAATGCGATTATTTGGGGAGTCGACAATGCTGCCGATTATTTTGTCAGAATACGCGGCAACGAATGGGGATACCATTTTTTTGCAAATCAAAGTACTTTTATTGATGGCCAAATAGACGCGACCTCAAGGGCTCTCGCTTTGCTGCCCGATGGAAATTTTGCCATGGGAAGATGGGGAGCCGGTCTTTTGCTTTTTAACAATAATTTTCCGGAAGCGCAACGCACACATTGGTTTCATTCCCAAACCAGCAATAATAAATGCCCAACGGAATGGAGAAGTGGCGCGTGGGACGGTCAAACATTAATTCAAGGCGTGGTTCCTGCTCCGAATTATTCGGGTTATATTTTCTCTTATGTTAGCGAAGATAAATACGGGCTTGGGTTTGCGGATTATAACGGGAATGCTACATGTGCTAAGTCTACGCAAGCCTCTTCTCCCGTTGCATTTGCCATTGCTTCTCGCCAAAGAGAAACTGGGGAGTGGGAAATTTACGCAACATGGAAACACTCTTTAGACTCAAAGGAAGGTGGCGTAGATTTTTACTTGAGTCCGCAAAATAACTTTTCTCCCGTGCTACAAGAAAAATGGACACTACCTTTTGAATCGCCAATAATTTTTGCTTTTGACAGGAAAGGAGTTTTATGGGCAGCCTCTTCGTCTAAAATTATTTATTTAGATAAAAGCACTGATGAATGGGAATGGAAGGAGCCGAGTTATATTCGCGGTTTTGGCGGCGGCACAATCACTTCTTTAAAAACGGATGCTCAAAACGGATTGTGGATTGGCACTGATGGTGATGGCGCATATTCATTTTCGCAAATTAATGGTTCCCCTGATAGCTTGAGGGCAAAGCAATATAAAATAAAAGACGGGCTTTTGAACGAAAGAATTTATGATATTGCAATAGACACCATAAAAGGCAAAGTTTATTTTGGACACAATTTGGGGGTTAGCGTTTTTTCCACAGCACTTGTTCGCAATGCCTCGAATTATATGCAAAAAGATGCGCCAAAGCCTATAGCTTATCCAAATCCGTTTCGCCCGGGTTTTCACAGACATGTGACAATAGACTATATCAATGAAAAATCTTCTGTGTATATTTTGGATTCTTCCGGCAAACGGGTTCGGCTTTTCAGAGGGCAAAGTTTGCAAGGCGGTGCGGTTACTTGGGATGGAAGGAATGAAAACGGCAAGCTAGTAGCACCTGGAGTATACCATTATGTAGCCTCAGACGGAAAGAACACGGCCAAAGGGAAGATTATTTTAGAGCGGTGATTGCAGTCAAGTAGCCATAAAATTTCTATATTTACTGCTCAAATGTTACACAATAAACTTACCGGCAGAAGCCAAAACTCAATTTTACGCTTTGTTTTATTGGCTTTTTGCATGTTTTTCGCTATTATTCTAATAGTGCTATCCACTATTTATATGACTGCGCAAAAAAAATACAATCGCAAGTACTACGAGGTAGCCCTACGAGCTTCAACTTATACAAAGTCCATGCAAGTGAACGATTATTTCAAAGCTGACTTAACGCTTTTGCAAGTAATGAGCAGCTCTCCAGCAGTAACAGCTTTTATGGCAAATCCAAGCGATGAAAATACTCAGAATTACTTTTGGAAAGAATTCAACAGCTACAAAAACTTGCTTGGCGAAAACAGAAAAATATTCTTTGTGAACGAGGCAGAAAAAAATTTTTACTTCGACACAGCTTATGTATATATTATAGATGAAAAAAAATCTGATACATATTGGTATGATTCCACTTTAAATAGAACCAATAAATATAACTTTAATGTAAATCATAATCCGGATTTAAACGAAACCATGATTTGGATTAACTTTCCGGTTTTTGACAACGGCAAATCGGTTGGAATGATTGGTTTGGGAATAGACATAGACAGTTTTATAGAAGAAATAGGAAAAAGCAAAAACAAAGCGAGCTACATAATATTCAATGAACGCGGCGAGTTGTTGCTTCATAAAAATCGTGATTTTATTAAAAATAAAAGCAACATTAATGCCGTTTTGTCGGAGAGCCTTGTTGATAAATTTTTTGAACTTTCAAAAAATGATAATGAAGACTCAGAAGAAAATTCAGAAGAAGATTCGGAAGGTGAAAAATATGAAGAAAAAAGCGGTTTGTTTTTCAAAGACAATAATGCATATATGATAAGCAGACTTCCAATTATGTCTTGTTATCTTTTAGTCAGCACAAAAACTCGTTTTGCAGTTGGGTTTGGAAAACTTTATTTTGTTTTTACAGCATTAATTTTGAGCGCTCTTTTGGTGTTTTTGATTATTTTGTATCTTTTTATAAAAAGAATTATAGACCCCTTGTATTATTTTAATAGCTTAACCCAAGCAATTCTAAAAGAAGCTCCTGTTCATATTGCCGTTTTTGACGGCAAGGGAAAAACTGCACTCATAAGCCGTTATATGAGCAATTTGCTGAGCAAGGGAGATTTTCTGAAAGAGTTCAGAGATAAAAAAGGGTTCCTCGATGTGTCAAAGGAATTTAAAACTCATGATGGAAAAAATAATTATTTCAGAATAGTCAAAACGGATATTGAGCAGGAAGCAGGCGGCGAAGGACGTGGTTCGATTATCTATTTATCTGACGTTAGCGAGCAGATGTATTTGGCAAATACAGACTCCTTAACTAATATTGCAAATAAAAGATATTTCAATGAAAGAGCAAATACGGAATTTTTCAATAGCCTGAGGGGTAAAAAACCTTTGGCATTCCTTATGGTTGATATAGATCATTTCAAAAAATTCAACGATACATTCGGGCATTTGGCTGGTGATGTTGTGTTAAAAGAAATAGCTAATACTTTAGACAAAATGGTAATCCGCAGAACGGATTTGGTTGGCAGAGTTGGCGGCGAAGAGTTTGCGATAATGCTTCACGACACCAACTTGGAAGGGGCTACAATAGTGGCTAATAAAATTTGCGCCGCTATTGAGAAAAAAGATTTTTATTTGAAAGACTTCAATACCTCAGTTCAAATTACTGTAAGCATAGGCGTTTATTCCAACATTCCGCACCCTACCGAAGATTTTAGAATATTCCTTAACGAAGCCGACAAAAAACTTTATGAAGCAAAGAGTTCCGGAAGAAACATGGTATGTTATTGATAAATACTAAAAATCAATTTAACCTCCTTACGCAAAGAGAAATCTCTAACGCTGAAGAATTGCGGAAATGGATTTTGGAGTGGAGCGAGTTTTCATCCGTTTTGGCAGAGGAGCACGCGCGCCGTTATGTTGCTATGACACGCGATACAAAAGACCAGCAGGCAGCAGAAGCCTATGAGTTTTTTGTGTCAAACATAGAACCAATCATTTTAGAAGAAACGGAAAAATTGCAAAAAAAAATGATTGCGCATAAAAACCTGAGTGATTTGGAAAATGAATTTGGGAATTGGTTCAAAACGGTATATACAGATTTGGAACTTTTTAGAGAAGAGAATATTCCATTGGAAACGCAAATAAATTTGGAAGTTCAAAAATACCAGAAAATAACAGGGGCAATGAGCGTTCAATACAAGGGCGAAACAAAAACCATGCAGCAGATGAACCCTTACCTGCAAAGCCAAAGCAGGGCAGAGCGAGAAGAGGCTTGGAGGCTGCTCACAGAACGCCGCTTGCAAGATGCGGAAGCTTTAGACAATGCTTTTGATAAATTATTTTCTTTGCGAATTCAAGTGGCAAAAAATTCCGGCTATGAAAATTATTTGGATTATATTTTCAAGGCTAAACATCGTTTTGACTATACTCCGCAAGATTGCAAAAACTTTCACGAATCAATAGAAAAAATAATTTTGCCATTGCAGAAAGAAATTCTGAACCAAAGGGCAAAAAAAATGGGCATACCAAAACTGCGCCCTTGGGACTTGAGCTGCGACCCCCTTGGCCGCCCGGCTTTAAAACCTTTCAAAACAGGAGCCGAGCTGATTTCAAAATGTGGAAATTTATTTAGCCGCCTTAATTTGCAGTGGAAAGAGTGGTATGGAATTTTGGAAAAGGAAAATTTGATAGATGCGGATAGCCGTTTGGGGAAAGCGCCCGGTGGTTATCAGATTACATTTGATAAAGCTAGAGTTCCTTTTATTTTTATGAATGCCGCAGGCACAAATCAGGATGTTTACACGCTTTTGCATGAGTGCGGACATGCGTTTCATCAGTTTGCAATGGCAGAGCAGGAACTTTTTGCTTATCGAGATATTCCATCCGAATTTGCAGAGGTTGCAAGCATGAGCATGGAATTGCTGGGTGCAGAAGATTTATCGGATTTTTATGAGAAGGAAGATTTTCAGCGTAGCCGCATAGACGCTTTGCAAGATATTATTTCACTCTTCCCATGGGTTGCGATTATAGATGCATTCCAGCACGAGCTTTATATTCGCCCTAACCACACCGCACAAGACAGAAAAGAAATTTGGCTTGCGTTGCAAACTCGTTTTGATACCGGAGTTGACTGGACAGATTTGGAAAGAGCTAGATCGTATTTATGGCAAAAGCAGTTGCATCTTTTTGAAGTCCCGTTTTATTATGTGGAATATGGGATTGCTCAACTAGGCGCTTTGCAAATTTATGCAGATGCAAAAAAAGATAAAGAGCAAACGGTAAAAAAATTAATTAAGGCAGAGCGTCTTGGTTCTTCTAAGCCCTTACCGGAGCTTTTCCGCACTGCCGGCATAAAATTTGACTTTAGCCCCAAAACCATGGAACCACTTGTAGATATAATTTATGATGAATTATTAGCAGTTGAGAGTTGAGAGTTGAGAACACCCTTTCCGTTTTGCGTTTCGCTGGTGAACAGCCGTAGGCTGGTAGTTGAGAGTTTAGACATAACAGCTGAACAGTGCCCTATGACTTTTGTTAAGGTTAAGGTTGCTTTGCATGAGCTTGCTAAGGGTGATGTTTTGGAGGTTCTTTTGCGTGGAGAAGAACCTTTGAGAAATATTCCATTCAGCCTGAAACAGGAAGGTCATGATGTTTTGTCTATAGAGCATTTAAGCGATGATATTCACAAGGTTATTGTGAAGAAATGTTAAGAGCTAAGATAGAATTTCTATCTTAATTGCATGGATATTCTAAAAGAGAGATTGCGGGGCCTTAATATAGGCGGATGGTTCAGCCAAGTTGATTGCATTGAAGAAAAAGACCCTGTGGGTTTTCCCGGGTTTTATGAACATGCAAAGAGTTTTATAACGCAAAAAGATTTGCTATTTATAAAGAATTTGGGTTTTAACCATGTTCGTTTGCCTGTGGATTATTTCAATTTCTTTAAAGGCGAAAATTTAGAACCTGATAATGCGGCATTTGAAATTATGGACAAAGCTATTGACCAAATTCTGGATTCCGGTCTTGCTCTGATTTTTGATTTGCACAAGTGCCCCGGGCACGATTTTCACCAAGGGACTTTGCGTGAGGCGCAGCCTCTTTTTACAGACCCAAAGTGCATGGAGAATGTGAAAAAAGTTTGGTCTGTTTTGGCAGAGCGTTATGGCAGCAAAAAAAATATTTTGCTTGAGATTCTGAACGAACCTGTAGCTCCGGATGCTGATACATGGAACAGAGTTAAAGATGAATTATTTTGGCATATAAGAAAAGCCGCTCCAAAAGCTCCGATAGTTGTTGGTTCAAACAAGTGGAACAATCCTGCGGAATTTGCAAATTTAACCCCGCTGGACGATGACAATATTTTATACAGTTTCCATTCCTATCAACCCGTGATTTTCACGCATCAACATGCAAGCTGGATTCCTGAGCCGTATTTTCGCCAAAATCGCTCCTGGCCCGGAACCTATGCTCCGCCGGAAAATAAAGATTTAGCAGTAACGCTACCCATTGAAGACGGCGCATGGGACAAGGCGCGCTTGTATTCTACAATGGAAAAAGCTTTGGAGTTCAGAGCCAAATATAAGGTTCCCGTTGCGTGCAATGAGTTTGGCGTTTATGTTCAGGTTGAACGCACCAGTCAGCTGAACTGGACTCGCGATTTCACTTCGCTTTTAAAAGAAGCGGATGTTGGTTTTTCTTATTGGAACTACAAAAATCTGGATTTCGGTTTGCTCAGCATAGGCGAGAGCCTGCACAAAGACTTGCCGCAATATAACAACGAAGAGCGTTTTGACAGGGAATTGGCAGAACTGCTTTTGCAGGCTTGAGGGGTTAATAATTAACCAAAAAACTCTTTTATCCGCTCAAGCAAGCTACGTTCGCGTTTTTCATCGCGCTCTTGGCTTAGAGAACCAAGCTCCTCGTAAAGAGTCTTTTCTTTTGAAGACAAGTTTTCCGGGATGTGGGCTTGAATTTCTACAAAAAGGTCCCCTTTGTAGTCGGAATTGTAGCCGGGCAAACCTTGACCGCGAACTCTTAACTGCGTTCCGGGCTGCAAGCCTGCGGATATTTTTACCTTAACTTCGCCAAACAAAGTGGGAACCCTCTGCTCGCCACCCAAAGCGAGGCGGTGAACAGGAACCAAAACTTTGCAAAAAAGATTTTGCCCGTCGCGCACAAAAAAATCATCATTCTTTTCTTCTATGTGCACAATGAGCGAGCCGGTTGCTCCGCCATGCTGTGCGCTTGCATTTCCTTCGCCACGTAACTTAATATAGTTTCCGCTCGCAACTCCTGCGGGAATTTTTACCTCTATGGTATCTTCGGTTCTAACACGCCGCTGCCCAACGCAGGTTTTGCATTTATTGGTTATAACTTCGCCGGAGCCATTGCAATCCGGGCAAGTGGTCACATTAACCATTTCCCCAAAAATACTGCGCATTCTGCGACGCACTTGTCCCTTTCCGCCGCAAGCATCACAGGATTTCATTCCGGAGCCGCCCTTGCCGCTGCAATCCGGGCAAGTTTTATAGCGTTTTATGCGAACTTTTTTTACAGTGCCTTCCGCTATTTCTCTCAGCGTAATTGCAATACCTATTTGCAAATCTTCGCCGGGGCTTGGCCCTCTGCTGCGTGCCGAACTGCGCGCACCAAAACTGCCAAAACCTCCGATATCTGAAAAAATATCTCCAAAATGCGTGAATATATCTTCAAACGAAAAACTACCCGAACTAAAACCGCCAAAGCCCGCTCCTCTAAGACCTTCATGCCCAAAACGATCATACTGTGCCTTCTTCTGGTCATCGGAAAGCGCATCGTAAGCCTCAGCAGCTTCCTTAAATTTATCTTCCGCTTCCTTATCTCCAGGATTCTTATCCGGATGGTATTTTACAGCAAGCTTTTTATAGGCTCGCTTTATTTCATCCGCAGAAGCGTTTTTAGGAACTCCAAGAATTTCGTAATAATCACGTTTTGACATTGCACACCACTTAGTATAGTTGAGAGTTATTTTTTATCGTCAACAACTTCAAAATCTGCGTCAACGGGGCCTTCTTTTTTGTCGCCTTGGTTTTTGCAACAATCGTCTCCGCCGCCGCAAGAACCTTCGCAGTTTTCACCTTGCGGCTGTTCTGCGCCGGCACCGGCACCGCCGGCGTTTGGTGGAGTGGCAGCTTGAAGAATTTGACCTATAACGCCTTGAGTTTTGTCAATCGCGCTTTGGATTTCCTCTTTGCTCGTTGCATTTTCTGTTGCGGTTTTTAATTCTGCAACTGCAGAATTGGCCTGAGAAACCAAGTCTTCAGATATTTTGCCTTCGTTCTCTTTCAAAGCTTTTTCCGCCTGATAAATAATCTGCTCGGCTTGATTTTTTGCATCAACCAGCTCGCGGGCTTTTTTATCTTGGTCGGCATTGGCTTCCGCATCCTTAACCATCTTGTTTATCTCATCTTCGCTGAGACCGGAAGAGGTTTGAATTTTAATGCTCTGCTCTTTGCCTGTTTCCTTGTCTTTTGCGCTAACATGCACAATGCCGTTTGCATCAATATCAAAAGAAACCTCAATTTGCGGCATACCACGCGGTTTGGGCGGGATGCCGGTCAGGTCAAAGCGGCCTAGTGTGCGGTTATCCCTTGCAAACTCTCTTTCGCCTTGCAGAACATGAATTGAAACTGCGGGCTGATTATCGTCTGCCGTGCTAAACACCTGGCTTTTGCGAATTGGTATTGTGGTATTGCGGTCAACCAATCTGGTCATAACGCCACCCAAAGTTTCTATGCCAAGAGAAAGCGGGGTCACATCCAAAAGCACCACATCTTTCAAGGAACTGTCACCTGCCAAAACACCACCCTGAATTGCAGCCCCAATCGCAACAACTTCATCGGGATTTACGCCTTTATGAGGCTCTTTTCCAAACAAATTCTTAACGGCTTCTTGAACAGCCGGAATGCGAATTGAACCGCCAACCAAAATCACCTCGTTAATATCGGAGGCTTTCAATTTTGAATCTGCCAATGCCTTTCTGCATGGTTCCAAAGTCCTTTCCACAAGGGATGCGGTTAGCTGATCAAACTTGGCGCGCGTGAGCGTTAAATCCAAGTGTTTTGGACCGGTTGCATCTGCGGTTATAAAGGGCAAATTTATGCTTGTGCTTGTGGCTGCCGAAAGGTCGATTTTTGCCTTTTCTGCAGCATCTTTCAAGCGTTGCAGTGCCATTTTGTCTTTTTTAAGGTCTATTCCCGGATTATCCTTGCGGAATTCTTCATTAATCCAGCCGATAATAACCTCATCAAAGTTGTCGCCGCCAAGCGCTGTGTCGCCATTTGTTGCGAGCACTTCAAAAGAATTTTCAAAAATTTCCAAAATGGAAATATCAAAAGTTCCGCCGCCCAAATCATAAACGGCAATTTTTTCATTCTTTTTGGTGTCAAGGCCATAAGCGAGAGCGGCAGCGGTTGGCTCATTCACTATGCGCAAAACTTCCAAACCGGCAATGCGGCCGGCATCTTTTGTAGCTTGCCTTTGCGCATCGTTAAAGTATGCCGGAACGGTAATCACCGCTTGGCTAATCTCTTGCCCAATGTAATCTTCTGCAATCTTTTTCATTGTTTGCAAAATAATCGCCGAGATTTCCGGTGGAGCATACTCTTTGTCATCTGCGCTAACTCGCACCAAATCCGAGCCTTTGCCAACCAGTTGGTAGGGCATGTGCTTTTCTGCTTCGGTGCACTCCTCCGCGCGGCGACCCATAAATCTTTTTATTGAGTAAATGGTTTTTTCGGCATTTGTGATAGCCTGTCTTTTGGCTACGTGTCCCACCAAACGCTCTCCGGATTTACCAAAAGCGATTATTGACGGGGTGGTGCGAAAACCTTCCGCATTCGCAATAACAACCGGTTTTCCGCCTTCCATAACAGAAACGCAGCTATTGGTTGTGCCTAAGTCTATTCCTATGATTTTTCCCATAGTGTTCTCCTTTTTCTTATTGCTTCCCTGAAGAAACAATGACTTTTGCTATTTTTAGCAATTTATTTTTAAGCTTGTACCCTTTTTGAAACACCTGAACTACGTTGCCCTCGGGGACAGTTTCGCTAGGCTGGTTCATCAGAGCCTCATGCATATTCGGGTCAAAAACTTCACCGACAGGGTCTATGGTTTCCAAACCGAATTCCGTTAAAATTTTATAAAACTGCTCTTGGATTAGCTTTATGCCTTTTTCAAAAGCTTCCAGGTCCCCAGCTTTATTTTCTTCTGCAAAAGCGCGGTCAAAATTATCTTTTACCTCAGAAAGCTTTGTTAAAAGTTTTCCGTTTGCGGTATTTATTATTTCCAACTGTTCTTTTGCAGTGCGTGCGCGGTAGTTTTCAAACTCCGCAAAAAGGCGTAAATACTTATCTTGAGCGGCTTTTTCTTTTTCCAGTGCCTCAGCAACCGGGTCTGAATTTTCCGCTTCTTCTACCAGTCTTTCAACCTCTTCTGAAATTTCGTTTTTGTCTAAAATTTCTTCCATGCTTAGAAATAGGCAAAAGCCGTGCCGCTAGTAAAAACAGTGTTTTTAAGCAAGAAACAACGTTTAGCTCCCTGGCACGTTTCAAAATGAAACGTAAATGGAATGGTCTATGTGTTCAAAATGGAACTTTCCATGGCTATTTCAGCTCAACCCAAGCCTCTTTCTTAGCTCTGCAAGCTCTATATCTTTAGCTGCAAGCTCTGCTTCGCTAGCAAGTCTTCTTTGAGTCTCTTCGTCTATCCTAGCATCTTTAGCCGCAATCTCGGTATCCTTTGCCGCAATCTCGGTTTTCTTCGCTGCAACTTCGGCTTCTACTGCAAATAGTTTTTGAGTTTTTTCTTCTATCTTGATATACAACTCACCAAAAGTGTCTTCCAAGTATTCGCGATAATAACGCTCCTTGTCAAGCTCCTTGCGGTATTCAGGGTCGCTACTCAAATAGTGAAGAATATCAAG
>JAITUM010000262.1 GCA_031286305.1 Candidatus Fibrimonadaceae bacterium
CTGCAGGGGTAGCAGTTGGCAAAGCGGAGGGAATTTTGCAGACTGCTAGGCAAATGAGGGCTAAGGGTTTTAACGCTACTGTAATTTCAGAGATAACCGGTTTGTCTGAAGAAGAAATAGTGAATTTGAATTAAAGCGGGGCGTTGCGGGGTGTTACCCGCGCTTCGCACGGTTCACCAGCGAAATGTAAAGCGGGAAGGGTGTTCCCGCATTGGGGGTAGCGGAATTAGTATGCTTGGGGTTTGAAGGGAACCCCCGCTGAATTCAAGGTTTAAGAGACGCTTCCAGAGGCAAAGCTTGATTAGCGCGAAGAGGACTTTTTAAACTTTTGCACAACGACAATAGATAAAAATGTGAGAGATGCAATAGCCCCTCCTATGAAGTCTGAGACTATATCGTGGAAATTGCCGGCGGAAAATTTCAGCTTTTGCAAATCTTTAGAAAAGCAAACAAAACTTTCGCAAGAGCGACCCGGAACAAATGACTGGTGAAACTCATCAACAATTCCAAAAACCGTGCAGAGGGCAATAACCAGCAAACACCAAAAAACAGGTTTTTCAAACCATTTCCTGTAGGGAATCCATACGCAAAAGGATATTCCCAAAACAAAGTAAGCTATAATATGCTTTATTCTGCTACTAAGCTTGACCGAATTTAAAAACGGGTCATTTCCCGGCAGGGAAGAGAGGTAGAAAATTCCCACCATAATCAAAATAGCAGGAATTTTTCTTAAAATATCTTTTTTCATTAGAGCTAATATAGAAATCAACGGTTAGTTAATCAGCATTTGCTAAATTTTGCTTTAGTTTTTTCACTGCAAAAATGGCAACCGGCAAAAGAATAATCTCGTAAAGCACCTTAATACCCCACTGCGAAGGAATAACCGCATAAGAGAAAAGCGGAGTTCCCCAAAAGGCTATTGTGATAAACACAAAACTGTCTATAGCATTGCCAAACATAGAAGAAACAATAGTACGCACGCCAAAACGCTTTTCTCCTTGCCTTTCTTTCATTTTTTGAAAAATCACATCATTTACAAAATCGCCTATCATATAAGCGGCAAGGCTCGCGGCTAAAATTCGCCAAGTTCCATCTAAGGTTGCCTCAAGAGCTTTTTGGGCTTCTTCACTCCAAAAAGGCGCGCCCGGCAAAAGAATTGTTATTTTGAAAAAAACAACCATAAGCAAGTTAGCACCAAAAGCATACCACGCGGATATACGGCTTGCCCTATATCCATAAATCTCGCTAAAAATACCGGATAAAATATAAGTTATAGGGAAAACAAAAACAGCCGCCGGAACAATCAAAGGTCCGAGTCCGACCATTTTCACAGCTATTATATTGCTAATCAACAACGCTGTTACATTTAATATGCACAGCCTGGTAAAAGTAGGAGAATACATGATGAGCGCAAATTTAGAAAAAATAAAAGGCGAGTAAATCTTGATTACAGATATTATAAAGAACCTGAAGATGAAACTCCCGGCTCCAGTTATTCGTGTATATCCAAACGTAAAATTTTTCCCCCTGCGCCCTTGGTATGGGTTTAATGTGACTTTTTAAAAGTAATAATTACCTAATCACTTGTTATTTTTCTATATTATAAGTAGCCGGCCCTGTAGCATAGCGCGTTTCGGGCGTAAAGATGAGGGCTTGTACATTTGTCATTATGTAGGGGGTCGGCTTTTTTTACTAGAATACATCGTTAGTACCCTAATGTCTTTCTTGCTATGTGATGCATAAGAGACTATCATTGTTCTGCTGTCAATTGTTTTCTTAAATATTAAATTTGCCTAAAGAATCTTTTTCTTCCAAAGCTATATATGAAACAGATTTATCAGCCACCACTGAAGGCTTTAATCTAACGGGTTCGTAAATTGATTTGAGCGTAAGATATTCAACATCTTGAATAACAATCAAGTTAATAAAAGCTAATTCTTTGTGCACTACCCACACCCCGCTCTTCTCAAAAGGGGATTAATGATTAACTGCTAATCGTTAATCGACGCTGCTTATTGGCATTGCGCAGTTCCCTTGGAATTCTGCGTTTTCGTTTATCACTATTTGGCGGGTTTTTATATCACCTAAAAAGCTGGAGTGGCTTTCCAGTATCATTAAGCCGTCGCATTCTATATTGCCTTGGATTTTGCCGGCAATGGTTGCTGCATTTGCCTTTATTTCGCCCTTTATTTTACCGGTGCGTTCCACTATCAGCGAACCGTTTATTTCCACAGTGCCTATGATAGTGCCTGCAATACGAATATCGTTATCTAATGTTATAGTACCCTCTACAACCGTAGAAGAGCTTAAATGCGTGAGTTCACCACTGGATTTTGCCATAAAAACCTCTAAAAATTCAATTCGAATTAAAATATAGTAAATTAAAATTTCTATATTTTCTCTATGCAACAAAAACGCACTTTTATATGCATTCTGTTTGTTTTTTTAATTGTAAGCTTGGGGGTCAAGGTGTTTGCTTCAGAAAGAACGCCTACTATCTCGGTTTTGCCTTTTACAGATAATAACCAAGCAGCAGCAAGTCAGAGCTATGGGAAAGTTATAGCAGCAATGTTTGGCACTCACTTGCGAAATGAAACGAACTTTATTGTGCTCGAAGCTGCCGGGCAACAGAAAGCCGGAGCCTTGCTCTCCGGTGAAGTTTCCGTTGTAGGCTCGCAAATTCAAATTGATGCTAGGCTGGTATCTGCGGCTACAGGAGATGTGGTGGTTTCGGAATATGCGCAGGTGAATTCGCAAACCGAACTCAGAGCTGAGATTTCCAAGTTGGCAAAAGCAATAGAAGATAAATACCTGCGGCAATGGATGGGGGACTTGCAAGTTATTGTTTTGCCTGCAGAAGGTGAAGTCTACTTAAATGAACAGTTTGCTGGAAAGTCCAGCCTTGCAAGTCCGCTTCGCTTGAATAATATGCTAGAGGGCAAATACTCTTTGCGAGTACTTGCCGGTGGTTATCAAAAACACGAACAAGATATACAAATAGCACCTAGAACTTTGCAAAATGTTCAAGTAACTCTCCAAAGCTTGCCGGGAAGCATTCGCATAGAAAGCGAACCTTCTGAAGCAACTGTTTTTATAAACGGACAAAATATGGGAAAAACGCCATATAACCTTGCATCCATAGCGCAAGGAAATTACAATATAGAACTTCAGGCAGAAAACTTTAAACCATTCAAGCAAACGGTGAGAGTTCAATCCGGTCAGCTTTCCGAGTTAAATGCAAAAATGGAAGTTATTTCCGGTTCTTTATTTGTGCAGAGCCAACCCTCGAAAGCACAGGTTTTTATGAACGAAAATTTTATGGGCTTAACTCCGCTTCTTTTGGAAAATATAAATCCCGGCACCATTCCCGTAGCATTACGCTTAAAAGGCTTTTCCGAGCACAAAGAAAGTGCAAAAATTTTATCCGGCAAAAAAACAGAAATCAATGCAAGCATGAGTCGCCAAACAGGAAAATTAACTATTGTATCTTCGCAGCATGAACTTTCAGTTAAAATAACAGGAGAAAATCATATTGCTTTAGAAGCGCCGTTTCATAAGCAAACTTTAAATGCCGGTGAGTATAAATTAACTGTTTCCAAACCACGATATTACGATAACACATATTCAATTACCATAAAGCCTGATGAAGAATTTCGTTTGGAAACCGAACTTAAGTTAAAGCCGGGGCGAATTTCTTTTGTTGAAGTCGAAATTCCTACGGATGTTTTTGTAAATAGGGAATATAAGGGGAAAGCAAACGGAATGATTTTGGACCTTTCCGAAGGTGAACACGAAATTCTTTTGCGAAATTGGTTTAGCGAAAAAAAATGGAATGTTAAAATTAGTGCAGATGAAACCGAAACAATATCTCTGCATGAATTTACGCGAAAATCTTCATTCTCATGGTGGAATGCCTTAGGTGCCATACTAATAGCAATTCCTATTTATTTTGCGGGGCAAAAATGAAATTTAAGTTATTTCTGTTTTTAATATTACTGCTTTTTACGCAGGGCTTTTGTGCGCATTTAACATATTACGGCCCAAGCGGTTATGCTTTTGTGCCAAATGGTTTTGTTGCTGACGATTGGAAATATTCAGGATTTACGGGGGGTGAGTTTGCAAGTTTGCAAAACGCGCGATTATATCCGAAATATTTAGCATTCAGGTCTTCTTTTTTAGAAGAAAAGCTGGAAGTTTCTTTATCGTCCGTAGGTTTATTTGTTAGCAACGATGATGGTTATGGACCACAAAAGGTAGCAAACGGCTTACTGCCTATTATCCCTGCAATAAAATGGAATATTGCAGATAACAATGGAGATTTGGTTCGCATAGGTTATTCTACAGGTTATGTATTTGTTTATGGAGCGTATTTTAGCGTGACTACACTAATTCGTACTCCCATTTTACAACCGGAACTTACACTTGTGGCCAGCTTGTGGACAGAACGGGGTTATGGGTTAGTTGGGAGCAAATTGCGCGGCGCCGATTTGCATGGGAATCCTCTGCCTATTGCATTCACAGCAGAAGCCGGCTGGGCAAGCTCAATGGATTTAATGGGTAAAACCGAGGAATCTTTTATAGCGTTTGGCTCGGAACTTAATTTGGGGAAAAATCTAACGCTTGCAGGCAACTTCCGTAAAGACCCTTCAATATACTATAATTACGATGATGCAGGAAATAAGGAAAGCGAAAAGAAAGGGCAAAATACAAATGGGAGATGGAGCTTGAAATTAGAATTCCATTTTGATGGCGTTAAAAATGCGGGAGGGGAAAAATGAAATTTTATCGCCTATTAGTAACATTGTTTTTATTTAGCCTTTCTTTTGTGCATGCTGTGGAACGCATTGGGCCACCTATTTCTCCTTCGCTTTGGAGCTCATACTTGCCCAACGCTACCCATCCGTCTTATGCTTCCAATTTGGGTGCCTTGCGAGAAGGGCGACTTACATTCGGTTTTCAAGACTCGGATTTAGCGCATTTATCACTTTCCGTTCCGGGTTTGCAAATTATTTCTGCCAACACAAGATGGCAAACCACATCTGATCAAAGTCGATGGTTCTATGATAGTAAGCGCGCTCATCTTGCTGATGATGCTTATTATCGAGATCTATTTCTTGTGGCCGGCGGTGCTCGGCTTTCAAATATAATATCGTTGAAAAATTGGGATTTAGGAATTGGTGGAACTTTCAAAAGTCTTGCAATTGAAAATGAAGATGAAGAAAAATATTGGAAAAGTTACGTGCTGGGTACTAGTTTTTCTTTAGTTGTAAATTCCTGGTTGCTTTCGGGTTCTTGGGATAAATATGAGCAACGTTATTTGTTTGCATATAGCGAGCCGGGTGATTGGCAAGCTGGTTTAGAGCTTTACTATAATTTAGAAGGTAATTACTCCTTTGGAATGCAACCCGGGGCGGAGTATATTTTTTATGAGGGCATAAAAGTTCATGGCGGATTTCGTTGGCAGTTTGCCGAGTTTCCTGAGAACAAACAGCTTAGGCGCGTTGAATTTATGTTGAACCTAGGTGCAAGCATGAGATTTCGTCCCTATCGTAAAACAGATCCGGAATGGCTTCGCTCTTTTATAACCCCGCTTAACTCCGCCATATTTTACGATTGGGAAGTTTCATTTGAATCTAACTTTGATGCAGGATACGGTGCCTCTAACTGGGTAGTTTCCATATCAAAGTGGTTTTGATGATTTTCCATCACTTATAGCTTCTCCTCTTCCACCCTGCGTTATTTCTGAGCCGATGCGAACATATGCCGTTCGCTCGTTGTACTCAGCAGGAATCCCCGTAACCTCAATAATGTGATATTCATATGTGTGATATAAAGGCATGCATCCGAGGAATATGCTCAAAGCTAGCGAAATGATGGGCAATGTGAAGCGCA
>JAITUM010000084.1 GCA_031286305.1 Candidatus Fibrimonadaceae bacterium
CGGGGCGTTGCGGGGTGTCCCCGCATTGGGGGTAGCGGAATTAGTATGCCTGCACAATTGGTAGAGCGTTTGTAGATGGGCTTTTAAGGAAAATGCAGGAAAACGCCGTCGCCACCGTATGGGCAGTACCTATGTGTCTGCCCCTTTGCCACGTAAGGCGGTTGAAGCGAGGGGGAAACTACCCGCGCTTTGCACGGTTCACCAGCGAAAAGTAAAGCGGGAAGGGAGTTCCCCCATATTTAAAAATTAAGATGCGTTAGCCGCGTCCCCATACCCCATACCCCATACCCTATACCCAAGCGAGTAAATTAGCGTTTACTATATTACCCCTCATGAATAAATTTAAATTAATATTCGGCGGCTTGGCGGCAATGGCTTTTTTTGCTTGCTCATCTAAACAGATTGGCTTGAAAGAAAATTGGATTGACGAGCGTGATATGATGGCTTTGGCAGAAAACGCTTCTGTTAGCCAGTGGATGGAAAAAGTAGGCAGGCCTACTCTTGTGGAAATAGTAGGTGATACAATGGTGTATTACTACAACTATAAGCCCACAATGTATGCAGCGACTGTGTATGATAGCACAACTTTTTTCAAAACCTGGGGCACAACCACAGAAACAAAACCCGGTTCGGCAAATGCAACCGAAATTTGGGGTAGCAGAAGAAACATTGTGCAAATGAGAGTCGTAAATGATCGCATTATCACCGCCTTTGTAGCTGAAGGTCCGGATAAAAGAGTTTTTGTTCGCGATTTGAACGGAAACATTGTTTTAGACCCAAATACCGGTTTTAATCCAAACATTTCCACAGAGCAAAGAATTGGTAAAAACTCCAAGGAATTTGAAAAAGCCTATAACAGCATTAGAGGTCAAAATACATGGCCGGCTACTCAAAAAGTCGGTGAAATACCCGCCGGAGCAATTGTTAAGTCTGCTGTGGAAGCTGTTGCTGAGCCTGCTACCGAGGCTGTTGCTGAAGCTGCTGCAACTGAACAACCTGCTACCGAACCGGCTACTGAGGCTGCCGCAACTGAACAGCCCGCTACCGAAGCTGTTGCCGTTGAACAGCCTGCTACTGAAGCTGTTGCTGAGGCTGCCGTTGAACAACCCGCCGCTGAGGCTGTTGCCGAAGCTGCCGTTGAACAGCCTGCTGCCGAACCGGCTGCTGAAGCTGCTACAACGCCAGCAACTCCTTAATTTCTTCTGCCGCCTATCAAGCCTGCTCTATAAGCCCAGTAAAGCAACATTAGAACAGAGTTTATAGCTGCGGCTACATAAGTTAAAGAAGCTGCTGTTAAAACGGAAGAAACAGCATTAGCTTCGTTGCCTTGCTTAATTATCCCTAAATTTTGCAAATATTTTTTCGCTCTTGAAGAAGCATCAAATTCAACAGGAACGGTAACCAATGTGAATGCAGTTGCGGCGGCAAACAAAGCAACTCCTATAACCGCTATAGAATGCCCTAAGCCGGTGCCCGCTGTTGCTTCTGCGCCTGCACCCAGCATTATGCCGATTATAACAATCCAAGGCCCTAGATTGCTTCCTATGTTTGCGGCAGGGACTATAGCAGAACGCACCCACATGGGAAAATAATTTTGAGCATGTTGAATTGCGTGCCCGGCTTCGTGCGCAGCAACACCTGCTGCTGCTGCTGAACGCCCTCTATAAACATCCGGGCTAAGATTTAGCGTTCTGTTCATGGGGTTATAGTGGTCGGATAAAAATCCTTTGTGTTCATGCACACTAACATCGGTGATACCGGCATCTCGCAAAAGCTGCTCGGCAACTTGCGCTCCTGTGTAACCGCTCGCAATGGAGACTTTTTTGCCTTTTTCAAATCGGTTTCTTACCAAAAAGGCTGCACCGCCGGAAAGCACTATTCCGAGCACTAAAATTATCATGTAAATCGGGTCAATGTAAAACAAAAAAAACCTCCTTTTTTGCAAATTTAGCTTTCTGGAATAAAAAAGTGCTATTTTTGCAAGAAAAGCTGATACACTGCATTTTTTAAGGGGTAAAGGAATTGAAACTTCCCCTTTTACTACATTAACATCACAATGAATAAACTTCTTCTACCTCTGTTTTCCTGCCTTTTTCTTTTGCTCTCATGCGGACAAAAGGAACAAGCACAAGGCCTCCAAAACCTGATTGCAACCGACCTTGCGGGGCAAACCGTAAATTTGGTTAATTTTGTTTCCGCAAAACCAGCGGAAATTTTGAGCTCTCAAAGCATGATTGAGCTTGAATTTAACCGAAATATGGTTATCCAAAGCGCAGTTGGACAAGATTTACAGGTTAATCCGATTGATTTTGAACCTGCACTCAGAGGTAGCGCAAAGTGGCTAACAACCTCGCTTTTGCAATTTGTGCCCAGCGAACCTTTACAAGGCGGGCAAGTATACAAGGCCACCTTTAACGGCAAAAAAGCTTTTGGGAATGCAGCGAATGTGAATAACTATAATTTTGAATTTAAAACAATTCCGAATGAAGTTTTAGAGGTGAGCGGAGGTTTTGAGCCGGTGCCCGGGAAAGTGAATGTGGCAAAACTCGTTGTGGAGCTTAGGTTTGCAGACCAACCCGATAGCGTAAAGCTGAGAAAAGATTTAGCACTCAGCTTCAATTCCAGAAATATGCCGCATAAAATATTTTTTGACAGACAAGGGAATTTGAAAATAGAGAGTGAAGAGGTGCCCCGCACAACAAAAGCTCAAAGCGCGGAATTAACTTTGCCAAAAGATTGGAGCGCAAGCGGCAACCCGTTTAGTGAAACTTTTTTGCTCTCAGCTATAGGAAGCTTTGCGGTTGTAAGCTCTAAAGAAAGCCCCGCTACGCAAGGAGAAAAAGCATGGGAAGTGGTGTTTTCCGACCCCATTGCAAGTGACAGGGATCTTTCCGGATTTGTTAACGTTTCGCCGAAAACAAATGTCAAGGTTTCGGTGAGAAACAGAACCTTGAAAGTGAGCGGAAATTTTTCTTATGGAGTGCAATATACGCTCAAAATTGAAAACGGTTTGCCAAGCGCTTTTGGAACAAGAATGACAAATGCTTTTGTTAAGCAGTTCTCATTTAGCGATGAAAATCCGCAGCTGAACTGGATTGGCAGCGGGTTATTTTTGCCGCTGGAAAACAAGGGACGTTTGCAATTCAAAAGCATGAATTTGGCAGGAGCGGAGCTTGAGATACAAGAAATTCTGCCGCAGAATATAATATTCTTTTTGCAAAATAATGACCTACGTTCCTCCAACAGATGGTTTTCGGATATTGAGCGGACTTCAAAGAAGGTTTATTCACAAGGGGTTAAATTTGAAAATCCAAAAAGGAATGAATGGCTGAAAACCGAAATTGATATCTCCGATTATTTTGCAAAAAAAGCCGGAGCGGCATATATTGTGAGTTTGAGATTTAGTTCACAAAATCTCGTTGCCCCGTGCAAAAATGTAAATGAAGCTCACTCGGAAAATGATTTGGTTTATGATGATGACTGGAGAAGCCCGTGCGGTTCTTATTTTTATTACGATGCAAACAGAGAATCTGAAAAAGTTCTGATAGCCTCTTCTGTTGCATTAACGGCAAAAAAAGAAAGCGATGGCGTTCATGTTTGGGCAACCGATGTTGAAAGCTCCAAACCAATTTCCGGTCTGTCTTTGGAATTATACGATAGAGTAAATGATCTCTTGGCTACACAAAGAACAAGTGCAAACGGGCATGTATTTTTTCCTGTTAAAAAAGACAGTGAAGGTTATGTTATAAGAGGGTTGGGAAATAGAGGGCTTGCCTTGTTAAAGCTCACTCAGGAAAACTGGGAAACCAGCCGCTTTGATGTGGGCGGGGTTCGAGAGAGCGGCAATAATAGCGCAAGGTTATTCAGCTACACGGAAAGAGGAGTCCACAGGCCCGGCGATACCATTTATTTTTCCGGCATTGCAAGAGAAAACATACAAACTCCGCTGGCAAAATTACCCATGTCTATTTCGGTGAAAAACCCGCTAGGCTCCACTGTTTTTGAAGGCAATGCCCAAACCTCTGCAAATGGAATGTTCTCTTTGAATATTCCAACCGATTTGAATGCTCCCACGGGCGAATGGGTTGCCACAATAAAAAGCGGCGGCAATGAGTGGCGGCATGTTTTGCGAGTGGAAACCATTAGACCCAATCGTTTGAAAAATACGTTTGAGCTACCTGAAAAAATGAGCGGCTCGGAAATAAAATTAAACCAAGCTTTCCAAAGCAAATATTTATTCGGAACGCCTGCCGCCGGATTAAGAACGGAAATAAGTTTTTCTTTAAGAACCAAGTCCCTGAATTTTCCTCGCTTTCAAGATTTTACATTCAGAAACCAAATGCTGAGTTTTAGGAATGTTGATAATGAAACCTTGTTTGATGGGAATTTAAATAATGATGGCGAAGCGAGAATTTCCAGATCCATAGACCTTAAAAACAGAAATATCCCCGAAGCGGCAACCATGAACGTGCGCGCTGTGGTTAATGAAAGGGGCGGTGGTTATACGGAAAGCTGGCACTTAAGCACCGTTTATCCCTATCCGGTTTTTGTGGGATTAAAAACAAGGGATTCTTGGTCGGGTGTGCGCATAGGTGATACGCTGCGTGTTCCGATAATTACCCTTGACGAAAACGGAAGGATAGTATCCGGCAGAAATCTCTCTGTGAAAATTTATCAGAACCGCAATTATTCATGGTGGCAGGGTGATAGTTATGAACGTTGGGATTTTAGAACGCAAAATCAAACCTATCTTGTTCACGAAGAAACTATTAGAAGCGGGAGTGCTGTTCGAGAATTTAGGTGGGTGCCGGAAGGCAACGGGTTGCTTGCAATTGAAGTGCAAGATGTTGATGGCGGGCATAGCGCTGCGCAATTTGTTTACGCTTCGCATTGGGGCAATGAAAACATACGCAACTTTCCGGAAGCAAGCCATTTGAATTTATCCAGCAAAAAAACTTCTTACAACGTGGGCGATTCTATTTTGATTTCTTTTGATGCACCTGCAGATGGAAATGCTCTTGTGAGTTTGGAATATGCGAGTAAGATTTTGGAAACAAGATTTGTGCAAACAAAAGCCGGCAGAAATGAGATTTCTTTTATAGCTTCAAAAAATATGCTGCCGAATGTTTATGCGGTTGTAAGTTTATTTTTGCCCTTGAGGAGCGTTGAGGGAGAAAAACCCATGCGTTACTATGGTATTTTGCCCATTAAGGTTGAAGATGAGCAAACAAAATTGAGCTTGACTTTGAACGCACCAAAAGATGTTAAACCCGGCGAGGAGTTTACCATAGAAGTTGTGAACAATTCAAAAGAGAACGCTTCTTTTACACTGGCTGTGGTTGATGAAGGTTTGCTTGATTTAACAAATTTCAAAACACCGGATCCTTGGCAGTTTTATTTTAGAAAACTCGCTTTGGGAATAATAACCTCCGACAACTACGATGAAATTATAGGTGCCTTGATGCCTGATATGGATTCTTATTTGTCCATAGGCGGTGATGAGGAAATTGCGAGCATGGCGGGCCAGCAGAGGGTGCAAAGGTTCAAGCCGGTTTCTCTGTTCAGCAATGTTCAAGAAATAGGTGCCGGCAAAACTGAAAAGGTTAAATTTTTAATGCCGCAATATGTTGGTTCTGTGAGGGCGCAGTTAATTGGCGTTTCTAAAAATGCGTTCTCCAAAAACGAGGCGAACATTGCGGTTAAAAAACCATTGATGATTTTGCCAACCGCTCCGAGAGCTGCAAAACCCGGAGATAAATTCAAGGTTCCGGTTTCTGTGTTTGCAATGGACGACGATGTAAAGAATGTCAGTGTGCACTTACAGGTTTCGCCGGAGCTTAAAATTATAGGCAAAAACAAATTGACACTCTCTTTTAACAAACCCGGAGAACTTGACGATAGTTTTGAAGTTGAAGCTTTGCCCCTTGTTGGTAGTGCAAAAATAATTGTTAGAGCGGAGAGCGGCAAGCATAAAATTGCCGATACCATAGATTTGCCCTTAATGAGTTCATCTGCAATTTTCACGGAAGTTGTGCAGCAGCAAATTTCCGCAGGCGATTCATGGCAAACTAGAATAACTCCTTTTGGCATAGATAAAACGCACAAGGCAACGCTTGTGTTAAGCACAATGCCCAGCCTAAACGCAGACGAGCGATTGGACTACTTGATAAACTATCCTTATGGTTGTTTGGAGCAAATTGTTTCCGGTATGTTCCCGCAGTTATATATTACTCAGTTCAGGGATTTGGACACAAAGCAAAAGCAGGAAATTACCAACAACCTCAACAATGGAATTAAGCGGCTTTCGCAATATTCAATGAGCAGAGGATTTTCTTATTGGCCAAACCGAAGCGGCAATGCGGATTCTTGGGCAACGAGTTATACGGGGCACTTTATGCTTGAGGCAAAGAATGCCGGTTATGCTGTGCCGCAAAATCTTTTGAACGTTTGGAAATCTTGGGAAATAGAGGAATCTAAAAAGCAGCATGGCAATGATTTCCGCAATCAGGCGTACAGGTTGTTTTTGCTTGCAATGGCGGGCGATGCGCAAATGGGCGCTATGAACTTGATGAAGGAAAATCATTTGAACAAACTGGATTGGCTTTCCAGGCATTTGCTTGCGGGCGCGTATCATGCGGCCGGAAGGGAAGCTATTGCAAAGCAGGTTTTGGAATTTAAGGGAAGTGTTCTGAGCGATTACCGGGAAAGTTCCGGAACGTATGGTTCGGGTTTGCGTGATCGTGCGCTTGCTGCTTTGATTTTGTCAAGGATGAATATGTTTGGCGAAGCCCTTGCTCTTTACAGAAGTTTGGCACAGGAGTGGAATAGCAGAACTTGGTGGAGCACTCAAGAGAGCGCATTTGCGTTGCTGGCATTTTCTGCTATCAAAGATAAATTCACCGGTGATGTTGAAGCGGAGTGGACTGCAAACGGCAGAACGCAAAAACTTTTGGTCAAAGCGAGCAACCCTGCGAAAATAGATTTGACTTCTTTGGGCAACGCGGACATTTCCGTTAGGGCCTTGAACGGATTGCTTTTTGCAGATTTACAAACCAGAGGTCTTCCTTTGGAAGACAGGGTAATAACAGAGCAGAAAGGGCTTGCTATGGAAAGGATTTTGTTTAATCAAAACGGCGAGAGAATTTCTGCTTCGCAGGTTAAACAGAACGAAACATTTTGGCTTGTTTTCGGTGTAAGGTCATTTGCAACAATTCGTCTTGAGAACTTGGCTTTGTCGAGTATTTTGCCATCGGGTTTTGAAATTTCCAATGAGCGTTTAAATGAGCAAAATCGCCCTAATTGGCTAACGAACATGCGTCCTTCTACGCCTGATTATTTGGATATTCGAGATGATCGCGTTAATTGGTTCTTTGCCCTGAGTCCCGGTGAAACAAAGAATTTCGCTGTGCAAATTCATCCGAGTTACTCAGGTGAATTCAGGTGGCCCGGCCCGGCTTTGGAAGCTATGTACAATCCGGACTTTTACGCAAGAATTGTAGGTGGGCGGGTGAGTTTTTAAGAGACACACGCTATCCACTTTCTCAATTCTTCTACGCTCATGCCTTTTCTCAAAGCGTAGTCTGCAAGTTGGTCTTCGCCAATTTTGCCGAGTTTGAAGTAGCGGCTTTTTGGGTGTGCTGCAAAGTAACCACATTCAGAAGCTACGGGGTTCATAGCGTAATTTTCCGTTAGCTTTAGCCCTATGTTTTTTTCCGGTTCAAGCAATCTCCAAATGGTAGCTTTTTCCGTGTGGTCCGGGCTTGCAGGGTAACCGGGTGCGGCTCTGATTCCTGTTCCGCTTAAAATATCTCTGTGCAGTTTTTCGCTTAAAGCTTCTGCAAGCCGGTCTGCTAAAAGACCAAGCATTATGGCAGAATAATCATCGTTGTTTTTCATAAATTTTTGTTCTGCCTCGTTTACGCCAAGTCCTGTGGTAGCGGCAAAAAGCCCTATGAAATCTTTTTCTCTCGGATTAAAAAAATCTGCCATGCAAAGCAATGGTTCTCCTTCTGCTGCCATCTGTTGCCTCAAAAAATGTAATTTTGCAATTTCTTTATTCTCATTTAAAACAGAAAGAGAATCTTCAATTCTTTGAACCTCAAAAAATCCCACAACAGCCGCTACTCTCAGCATTTTTTTATCTACAATTTCTTTCAGCAAAGCGCGGGAATCGCTTTCTAAATTTTTGTGAACTTCCGTATATTGGGATGGTCTTAAATCCCATGCCGCAAAATACATTTTCCAATTAATCAAAGGAATTATGGAGTTCAAATCCACATCGCTAAAAACTTTTAACCCTAAAAAAGGAGGCATTTGATGAATGTAGAAATTTTCTAAAAAACCGACGAAACTCGCTTAAAAAAGCCGCATCTGACAACAGTTGTTTGCATTCTTCACATTTTTTGCATTTTTAAAATTATTTTTCCCGTTTTTTCCGTCTAACAAGTATACAACCAAAAAAAGGAGATTTCCGATGACAAAGAGGAAAAATAGCAGAAATTGTCTGAATCAGAATTGGCCAGGATTACCAAAATTTACAGAATTTCACCACAGCACTCTGCAAATTCTGAGAATTTTAAAAATTCTGGCCAATTCTGATTCAGACAATAGACGGCAA
>JAITUM010000265.1 GCA_031286305.1 Candidatus Fibrimonadaceae bacterium
AGAAGGATTTTTAGAAAAAATCTTGATATACAAGGTGCGTATCATTTAGCAATCAAAATATCGCTGGTAAAACAAAAATATTACACCAAAACAAAAAATAGTTGTGCAACAAGCACCTTCGGCGGTTCACCAGTGAAATGTTCAGCTACCGAAAGTGATGCCGGCAACGCTTGGAACTGGTACATGGACTATAGCGGTGCGAATGTGAGCAGGTACAACAACTACGGCAAGAATCGCCCGCACTCTATCCGTTGTTTGCTCGACTGAATGTATTCTTCATGGCGAGACGGGTGTCTCACAGTGGCTATTTTAACAGATAGCCCGAATCCTCAAGTATATCGGAGAGTTTTGAAAAAAAGACTTTTTGATGAAGGCAATGAAACCGTTACAAATTGTAACGGTTTGAAAATGCAAGCTGTTGATGGCAAAATGCGTTTCACCGACGTCGCCACAACCGAACAACTCTTTCGCCCAATCCATTCGAGAATGAACAATATACATTAAAAAGCACAAAACGCATTCTTTTACGCTCTTTAATGTATATTTTCTATATTACAATATAATAAATTGAGGCAAGAGCAAAATGGCAAAAAAGAATAGTTTTTTTCAAAATGTTCCTTTTGCGTTGGATAACGCTTTGACAACGCTTGGGATGAATTTACGCATGGCTCGCAAGCGGCGTAATTTGTCTGCGCAAAAAGTAGCAGATAAACTCGGCATTGGCGTACGCTCGGTTATGGATGCAGAAAAAGGCAAACCAACAACGGCTATATCAACATATATGGGATTGCTGTGGGTTTACGATTTGCTCAGCGATATGAAAAACCTTGCAGACCCAATGAAAGACATGGAAGGAATACGCCTTGCCGCTGTTCGTAAAAAAAGAACAATAAAATCGGAGCTTGACAATGACTTCTAAAAATAATTCCTGCTTTGTGTATATTGCTTTGCCGGAACAAATTGCGCCCGTGACCGCTGGTAAATTCGTTATAGAAGCTACAGCTAACGGATCGGTTGGACATTTTGTTTATGGCAAATCTTACCTTGCACGATTGAATGCAGTAGCGATTGACCCTGTGGAACTAAAGCTAACAGATAAAATTTACAGCACTGTTAAAATGGAGGGTGTATTCGGTGCAATTCGAGATGCTTCTCCGGATCACTGGGGGAGAAGAGTAATCCAAAGGGAATTGAATCGCGTTGATGTATCGGAAATGGAGTATCTGCTAAGTTCTCCGGACGATAGAATTGGCGCATTGAGTTTTGGCATGACTGTTGAGCCGCCAACAGTAAAAAATGTTTTTAATAAAACGTTTGACCTTGAAAAACTGCAAACTATAGCCGATAAAATTGTAGCAGGGGATTACAAAGATGAAACGGCAACACTAAGAGAGCGAGTTCAAGCAGAAGAGCTTATGTTAATAGGTACTTCCATGGGCGGTGCACGTCCCAAAGCAGTGGTTAGCGACAATGACAATCTTTGGCTGGCGAAATTCAATACCGATAAGGATAATTGGAATTATGCGCTTGTTGAACACGCTATGTTGAATCTTGCATCTGTTTGTGGAATAAATGTAGCACAAAGCAAAACAACATGCGTTGGTGACAAAGATGCTTTGCTTGTTAAGCGATTTGATCGTAAATATACAGAAAATGGATTTTTGCGCTATAGAATGTTTAGTGCGTTAACTGCTTTGCGTTCTGATGATAGCCCAACGCTTCGTGAAAATTGGTCTTATCTTGCATTGGCAGAAGAATTGCGCAGGTTTTCTTGTGAGCCACGTGAAGATTCAAAAGAGTTGTTTATACGAATGGTTTTTAATTCATTGATTAGCAATACAGACGATCACCCGCGCAACCATGCATTTATTGCCTGTGAAGGCGACAAATGGCGTTTATCTCCAGCTTATGACTTGCTGCCCGCGCCCTTATTGTCTGAGTATCGTGATTTAGCTATGGTTATTGGCAAGCGTGGTCGCTGGGCAAATGCAGAAAACCTTATATCGGAGTGCGAAAGATTTTTGCTTGAACCTGAGCAGGCAAAATATATTGTCGAAAAAATGGCAGAAGTTATAAAAGCTAACTGGGAGCGTTTGATGCGCAAAGCGGGAGTAAGCAAAGCCGATTGTGAAAGACTTAGCTCTGCATTTGTTTACAATGGCTTTTGGAATTAAAAATTAGTATTTTAAATCAATGGCGCAGAGTTTTGAAATGAACTGCAATAAAATGGTTGAAGAGCAACTAAAGACTAGAAGCATTAAATCAAATGCCGTTTTAGAAGCCATGAATAATGTACCGCGACATCTTTTTGTTCCAAAAAAACTGCAAAACTTTGCCTACAGCGATTCGCCCTTGCCAATAGGGATGGGGCAAACAATTTCACAGCCTTATATTGTAGCGTTTATGACCGAACAACTTGAACTCATGCCCGGAATGAAAATCCTTGAAATAGGAACAGGGTCTGGGTATCAGGCAGCTATTTTAGCTTATCTCGGATGTGAAGTTTATACGATTGAATTGCTGAAAGAACTTGCAGATGAAGCAAAAAAGAATCTTGCCGCTCTCAATTTTAATACAAAAGTAAAACATGGAAACGGTTATATGGGTTGGCCAGAAGAAGCTCCTTTTGATGCTATAATTGTTACCGCTGCGCCTAATTACATACCGGAAAAACTAATTGAGCAATTAAAAGATGGTGGCAGAATGATTATACCAGTAGGGGAAGTCCATTCAGTGCAACTGCTAAAACTCATTACAAAAAAGGATAAAAAAAATATTGAGAAAAATTTGTTTTCGGTGATGTTCGTTCCAATGGTTGAGTAAACAACATTTCTATATTACCCAAATGATTAAAAAACTGCCGCAGATTAGTGAGAAAATTCTTAAAGAAGTAGGAAATAAAAAAGTATTTCTGCTTGTGTCCGGTGGTGTGGACTCTACGGTGCTGTTTGTGCTTTTGAATAGAGTTTTGGGAAGCGAAAAAGTTTTGGGTTTGCATATAGATACCGGTATGATGAGGCTTAACGAAAGCAAACAGATTATGGATTTTTTACAAAAAGAAGGCATAAATAATTTGCAAATTTGCAATGCAAGCGAAGAATTTTTAGCCGCATTGCAAGGCATAATTGAACCTGAGCAAAAACGAAATATTATAGGCGAAGTTTTTCTTAAAGTTGCAAACCGCGAAATGCAAAGACTTGCACTGAACGCCGAAGAATGGATGCTCGCTCAGGGCACCATTTATCCCGATACCGTTGAGAGCGGCACGGCAAAAAGCGCACTGGTTAAAACTCATCACAACCGTGTGCAGGGAATTTTAGATTTGCAAGAAAAGGGTATGCTCTTGGAGCCTTTGGCTTCTTTGTACAAAGATGAGGTGCGAATTTTGGGCGAAGAACTCTGCATTCCAAGAGAGCTTGTTTGGCGCCATCCGTTTCCGGGGCCGGGGCTTGGCGTGCGGGTTTTGTGCAGCGATGGAAAACTTATGAAAAGCGTTGGTATTAAAAATAACGCAAGAACTTATGTGCAGCCATTGTTGATAGAAGAAGATTTGCCTTGGGAAGATTTGGAAAAGCGCAGCGTTGATAATCGTGCTGCATGGTTGGTTGGCTGCATTGCGAATAAATTTGAAGTTGTAGAGCAATATTGCACAAAAGAAACTTTAGATACTTTAAGGTTTTTTGATGACATGTGTTTGAGTTTTTTAAATGAAAATAATTTATATAACGAAATATGGCAAATGCCCGTTGTGTTATTACCGCTTAAAACAGCCGGCAAACCATGCATAGTTATGCGCCCTGTAAATAGCGTAGATGCCATGACGGCGAATTTTACAAAAATAGACCAAAATCTGTTGAAAAACAAGTTGTGGCCAAAATTAAAAGAAGCCGGCTTAGGTGCATTGTTTTACGATGTTACCAATAAGCCGCCGGCAACCATTGAGTGGGAGTAAAATGCTTAAAGAACCTGTTGGTATTTTAGGATTTGGCGTAGAGGGCAAAAGCACGCTGAATTTTCTGCAAAATAAAGGCGTAAAAGATATTCATATCTTTGACCAAAAAAATGGCGAAAATTATCTTGATAATTTATCTGAATGCAAAACGATAGTTCGCTCTGCAGGTGTTTATCCATTGCAAAAAGAAATTCTCAATGCACAGTTAAAAGGAGCAATGCTAACAAGCCAAATAGAACTCTTTTTTGAACTGTATCCGCATAACAAAATTATTGGCGTTACCGGAACGCTCGGAAAAGGCACTTGCGTTTCTATGATTTCTCACTGCCTTAAAGCGTTGAATGTTCCGCACTCAGTGGGCGGAAATTTTGGCGTTCCAGCTTTGGATTTATTGCAAGATAAAGATTCCATAGCCGTTTTGGAACTAAGCTCGTTTCAGCTTATGACACTTGGAGCTTCGCCGCATATCGGAATTGTTTTGCACACAAGCAGCGAACACTTAGACTGGCATGCATCGGTTGAGCAATACAGGGATGCAAAAGCGAATTTGGTTCGCTGGCAAAAACGAACCGATTATTGTATTTACAATGCTATTTCAGAAGGCGCTGCGCAAATAGCCGCTGAAAGCAGCGGTATAAAAAAAACTTTCGGGGCAAGTGCAAATACAAATTTGCCCCTACATTTACCCGAACATCAATTGCAAAACATGGCAGCAGCTGTGCTCGCTTTAGAATGCGCAGGAATGGATGCTTCGCTTTGCGCAGAAGCTTTGAAAAGTTATGAGGGTTTGCCGTATCGTTTGCAGAACATAGGTACAAAAAAAATCAAAAATAAAACCTTGACTTTTTACAACGATTCATATTCTACACGCCCGGAAGCGGCAATAGCAGCGGCAAAAGCCATGGACAAACCTTTTACCATGATACTTGGCGGCTCAGAAAAAAATGCAGATTTCACGGAATTGGCACAAACTCTTGCAAAAAATTCTCTGCTAAAAGGAATTGCTTTAATGGGTGCCACAGCAGAGCGAATGCAAAAAAAAATGCAGAACGAAAACTGCAAAGCAGATATGATTTTTTTTGAAAACTTAGCTACAGCCTTTGAATGGTGCTTGGAAAAAACTCCGGACAACGGAGCAGTTCTACTCTCCCCCGCTTGCGCATCTTTTGGATTATTTGCGAATTACAAGGAGAGAGGTGATAAATTCAATGAGCTTTACTGCGCTTTTTGAGAATCTACACTTTCGCCTACATCAAAATCAGGCGTTGCGATAGCCGTACTTTTATCAAAATCTTTGTCGCGATAAGTTATCTCACCGTTAGACAATGTCACCTTGCATTGACCATCATTGTAAAAAGCAGTCTTTGCTTGCAAAACCTTAAAATGCTCGAATATATTTTCAGTTACACAGTTACTGGTAAAGAAAAAAGCTGCGCCTGGATTTCCCGGACGACCCCAAAAAACCTCCGACACCGATTCAAAAACAATAGGTTTATCTGCTGTACCAACAACCTTTAAGCCTCCACTCGTAACTGATATTGAAGAAAACTCTGCAAAATAAAAGTGGGCTCCAGGCATTATTTCCAATGCACCTGCTACTGTAACCACTCCTCCATCTATGTCATAAACAAAATCCGGTAGCGTAATATTTCCAGAAACACTCTGATTACCAAAAATATGCAATTTGCCGCCAAACTGCTCAGAGGAACCTAATGTTGTTGCAATCGTTAAAGAGACTCTCGCATCATAACCATTTGAAAAAAACTCATTGCCACTAAAATTCCCTTCTGAAAAAGATGTGTTCTGCCGCAGACCATATTCAATGTTATTGTGAACTTTGCTATTTTTTAACACTCCATCTTTGCCAAAATTTATTCCGGTTAATGCCCCGGATAAATCTGCATACTCAATGTTTGTTACCCGAGAATCAGCTCTAACTCTTAAACCAGCCCAATTCTTGTCATCAGTAGCCTTAAGCACAACCGGTTTTTCTTCTTCGCCGGAAATTTCCAAAGAACCTTCAGCGTCAACAAGAAATTCTGAGCCTTCTCCAAAAGAAAGTTCCGCACCGGCTTCTATTTTCAGAGAACTACCATATATTTCTAACGATGCCTTGTCTGCAAATTCAAGCCTTGCCTGCGAGCCTAAAGTTATAGTTCTGCCCATAGCAGTTCGGACTTTTTCTTCATAAAAACACTCTGCATCTATACGGGCATGGACACTAAAGTCGCAAACATCAACATCAGGTTCGGAGCTAGAGCTAAGATCAGAACCTGAATCGGAACTAAAACTAAAACTGGAACTAGAGCTGGTGAAAATAGACGATGAGCTGGAGTTTTGCGCCTGATAGCTGGAAGAGCTTTCCTGCTGGGAAGAACCAAACGGTAATTCTTCATAAGTTGCCTCTCTTTCAACTATATCATGCTCTCCGCAAGCAAAAAGCAAAGAAAAAAAGGCAAAATACGCATATTTTTTGATTTTCATAGTTTTTCCTCATTTTAAAGAAATGCTCAGAGCGAGACTTGAACTCGCACGACCTTGCGGTCAGGGGATTTTAAGTCCCCAGTGTCTACCGGTTCCACCATCCGAGCAGTGTAGGGAATATAGAAAAAATCATTCCTCAAAATATTCCGCATTAACGTTTCTTATGCTTGTGAAACCCGAAGAGCTAATTACCAGATGATCAAAGACTGGAATCTCCAAAATACGCCCAACAGAGCACAACTTTTGGGTCAAAAACAGATCCTCCATGCTAGGCTCGTGGCTGCCACTCGGATGGTTGTGAGCAAAAACAACGGCTACAGCCCTATCTACCAAAGCAGGGGCAAAAGCTTCTCTTGGGTGCATTTGGGTGGAATTTGCCGTTCCAACAGTTATGCTGTGGACTTTTATAACCTTGTTACCGCCATTTAAAGTGACTAAAACCATGTTTTCTTGCTTGGAATGCTTCAAAAACGATAGCTGAGGCATAAGTTCCGCTGGAGAACGGATGGCTTTATCCTGTTTTCCCAGCATAAAACGCCCGGAAAGCTCTAAACAAGCTAAAATTTGGGCAGATTTTGCAATCCCAATGCCATGAACCTTCAAAAGTTCGTCAATTGAGGGTATTCTGGATTTTTTTTCCAAAACTTCCGCAACTTCCTTTGAAAGCTCAAAAACATTTTTTCCAGCCGTTCCCCTGCCCAAAACCACACAAAGTAGCTCTTCTACGGACATTTTTTCGAGTTCTCCGGCTAAAATTCTCTCTCTCGGCAATAAAATTTTCTTTTCCAT
>JAITUM010000044.1 GCA_031286305.1 Candidatus Fibrimonadaceae bacterium
CACGACCCTCGCTACGACCTTTAGCTTCGCCGCGACCAAAGCCTTCTTCCCTAGCGTACTTCAACGCAGCATACCTGTCACGCTCATTCTTCATAGAAGCCTCATAACTATCTCTCTCAATAAGAGTAAAATTAGAAATAAGTATAACAGACACTTGGTAGAGCGTTTGTAGATGGGCTTTTATGGCTATTCTGGTAAATTCGCGCAATATCAAAAATCTTGTCAAACACCTCCTCGCTAAACTCTGAAGGCTTTTCCCTAAGCTTGTGAGCATTACGCAAATTGTCTGAATCAGAATTGGCCAGAATTTTTAGAATTTACAGAATTGAAAAGTTTGTTAAAAACGAGTTTATACTCTAGGCTTATGCTTCCAAAGTTGATTAAAAGCCCGATTGGAAAATTGTATGCCGTTAAATAATTTTTCGCTTGTGCCAAATGAACATCTTCTAAACTTGTCAATGCTTTTAGCTCTACAATTATCTTGTTCTCCACCACAAAATCTACTCTGCGTGTTCCAACCTCAAAGCTCTTATAATATATGATCTGCTCCTTTTCTCTTTCAAACTCTAAACCTGCCTTACTAAGCTCAATAGCAAGGCATCTCTGATATATCACTTCTTGAAATCCATTTCCAAGCACGTTATGAACATTCATAGAGCAACCAATTACTTTATATGTCAACTCATCTTTTATCATATTCTGTTAATCCTCCTAATTCTGGCCAATTCTGATTCAGACAGTAATCCACCGTTAAATCGGCGTAATACCCTGCGTCAGCTTCTGTATTAACATCAGCATCCATATCTTTTTCGACCATAACTGGTTCTCCTATTTGATTGTATACTCGTTAGACGGAAAAAGCGGGAAAAATAATTTTAAAAATGCAAAAAAAATGTGTTTTGCTAACAACTATTGTCATTTGCGGCTATTTTGGGTTAATTTCGTCATTTTTTTTGAAAAAAAACAGGGCGTTGCGCAAGGACAATCATGTTGTGCCCTATCTGCTGTACGGTTTGCCAGCGAAATGCAAAACGGAAAATGAGAACAAAAACTTTCACAAGATTGGTTCGCATTGTGGTGACTAAAACAAAAATAGAGCCTCAGATGGAAGCCTATTCATTTTCTATATTACAACAAGTAAACCCCTCATAAGGAGAAAACTATGAAAAAAATCACTTCTTTAATGTTGTTGCTCTTGGCGCCAATTGCGTTCCTTAGCTGTAGCGGTGGTAGCAGCAGTGATGGCATTAATTGGGATGGCGATAATGGCGGAACGCTTGAATTAGCCAATGATTCAAATAAAGATATGATTGTATTTTTAGGACAAACGCCTGAAGCAAGTAATATTTTAGGTGGAATACGAGCAGGAAAAACAACAACATTTGACATTAGCAAGCGTGTAACCGATTTCGCCGTTGGCGGTTATACCATTTTGCGTGGAGTTACCAAAGAATCGTATGATGTAAATCCTGACCCTGCAAAAGCAAGAGTAGAGTTCCATGCGATGGTGACCTATAAAGCAGGAATGAAGTATCGCTATAATATAAATCCCAATTTCATTGGAGACTTTGGATTTAAAGTTACGAATGGACTTGGAGTGGGCATGGAGCTTCGCAAAAATAGTCCGGATGGCGAAAAAGTAGCCTACTTGCCTGCTCTTCAACAAAATTTAATAGTTTACACTGCAACAACAGAAGAATTTTCTTTATTCCCTGTTTATGTGTATTTCAATAACACAACCGGAGAAGTTACCACACTAAGGGCAACAGAATTGATAGCATCCGTTACTGTCGGACCACGTGCTCTTACAGATCCAATGATGCCTTTTCTTCTTTTTCCCAATGATGCAAGTCTCACATGGCAATCTATTATAGAAACCTTGTCTTCTCCCGTTGCGTACATAACGGTCAGAAATAATGTCGTAAATCAAGGTGGTCATTTCACAATAGCAGGCAGTAACCGTTTGCACTCTCAAAGTGGTTATAGTCTTATTAACAGTGGCGAACGATTGGTATTTGAAGTGGCAAGCAAAAAAGAAGGCGAACCTATAAACTTAATAGCTACGTTCTATGGCGGAACTGTTCAAATTCCCGTTCGTTTTGAAGGCGAAACAGGTAGTCCTCTTATTGAGAACGGATACGACTATACTGTTTCTATAGAGTATATAGATGGGTCTTTAACAAGCTCAAGCAGTTACAAAGCGACAATCACAAAAGGTGAAGAACGCGATCTTACTGACCAAATTACATCCTTGTAAAAAAAACATGATTTTCGCAATGAAATTTGCGCAACGCGGGATGGCGGTGCTGTGCTTTACAGTGCCGTTACTTTTATTCTCTTGCGGAAACCATGATATAAACAAACCACATGAAATGCTCCCGGGGAAAGTTACTTTTTTTAACGAATCAAGCTTCACCGTTAATGTACACCATCAACATTTTGGCGGCTCACTTTTAATAGAAAAACTCTCACCCGGAAGCTCACGCACACTGGAGCTTGAACCTAGCAATAATTATGGCAATGGAGATATGTTCAGCATAAGATATTGGCACCTTGTGGCAAGCGGAGCAGAGCTTGCATGTGGAGATGTTTGGACCGGATTCATAGACCCAAATATGCAAATACAACAAAACATTGAAAGCGGATCTAACCACGTTATCCAAATTCCAAACCCATCATCAAAACTGGAACTACGCGAAACTTTTGTGAAAATTGCAAATGCCTCAAATATGCCCTTTGAATTTAACTACCTCTCAAGCTTTTACAGACAAGCCTGCGATGGAGGAGACCTGCCTGTAGCACCCGGAAAAATCGGTGTCTATAGAGTAAGCGACTTTTTTATAGGCAAAATTGAAATCAAAGGTTATACCATAACACAAGGATTTGAACAATACCCATTCCCGGAACTCATAGCAGAAAATGGCTATATATATAGCTACGAATTTAATGGAAACTCTGTGCAACAAACCGGAGTTGAACAATTATGAAAAAACTTTTCCTTCTCCTGCTCTCCCTGCAAATAATTTCTTGCGGAATGGACGCCGATATTGAACCAAAACCGGAAACCACAAAAGCGACAATACAAAACGAATCTAGAGTGCCATTGCTAAACGTTAGATGGAATGGAACAAACTTTGGAAATATTGAACCCGGAGGTGCACCTGAAAGAGTGGTTTCAAATGGAGAAGGATATATTTTTTTTGAAGTTGATATTGAAGGAGAAACGCAAAGCTACCGCACAAGAGATCTGTTTGTGGGTGAAAAACACAGAAGCAACAAATTTCCTTCTCTCACAAACCAAGTCTTTGTTATAAACGCCGGCACTCAAATTCAAAGCACCCTTGGAGAAGTACTGGATGCGAATTAAATTGCCGATAGCTATCCTTGCGATTTTGCTATCGCATCAAATTGTATGCTCCCAAAATAAAGATAAAGATAAACTTATACTCGGCAACTATACTATCGACAAACTGTTAAGAAAAAGAGACCCAAATAGCGTTTTGGATTTTTCCGTTTGGCCGATTTTTTATGGAGGCGGAACCTTTTTTTTCAATGAAATAGAAATAGTGCAACACTACCCCGGTTACTCACTTTCCGGAGGTTTAACTTTTAACATATACGATTCCGGAATATTTTTCTTCACAGATGCCCTCTACTCCTACAGAGCCTACGACGGATACCCGGAAAACATACATTACCGCATACAAGAAAATACAGCAGACCTTGCTATTGGAGCTGGCTTAGAAATATTTTATATAGGAGCGTATGCACAATTCCCTATAAGCGCAAAAATTAGAGTTAGCGAGTGGACACTGGATGACTTTGACGGGCTTTCCAGAAATCCCTCGTTTTCACTGATAGGCGGAATTCGTGTGACAGGAAAATATTTAGGCATAGATGCCAGGCTCCTGCTAGGGCAAGGACCGGGACAATTTTTAAGCAGAGCATTCGGAGAAAGTTGGCTCGGACAAATATCCATAGGAATCATGGGCGGATTTTAGAAGAAAAAATGAAAACTAGCTTCTAAATTTTTCTATCTTCCCATAAATGCAAATTGAGAACATAAGAAATTTCAGCATAATTGCGCATATTGACCATGGCAAGAGCACACTTGCAGACCGGCTCATTGAGTTTACCGGTACTATTTCCAAAAATGACATGGCTGAGCAGCTTTTAGATAGCATGGACCTGGAGCGTGAGCGTGGCATAACAATAAAAGCGCATGCAATAAGAATGGTTTATGAGCGCGGTGGCAAAGAATACTTGCTCAATATGATAGATACTCCCGGACACGTGGACTTTACATATGAAGTTAGCCGCTCGCTTGCAGCCTGCGAAGGAGCTATTTTAGTTGTGGATGCCTCGCAAGGCATAGAAGCACAAACGCTCTCCAATTTATATTTAGCGCTGGATAACGGGCTTTCAATAATCCCAATAATAAATAAAATTGACTTACCCGGCGCAAACCCGGATGCCGTTGCACACTCCGTTGGAGATTTGCTGGGCTACGATCCGGACAAAATTCCGCGCATAAGCGCAAAAGCGGGAATAAATGTCGGCGAAGTTTTAGAGCGAATTGTCGATGAGATTCCACCGCCAACAGGTGAAAATTCAACACCGCTAAAAGCACTTATCTTTGATTCCGTTTATGATTCTTATCGAGGCGTTATAAGCTACATCCGTATTATGGAAGGTAGCTTGAAAGCCGGCACAAAGATAAAAATGATGAAAACCGGCAGCGAATACATGGTGACCGAAGTCGGCACTTTCGCTCTGAAACGAGATGCGCGCCCTGTTCTTAGCGCAGGGATGGTTGGTTATGTGCTGGCAAATATAAAAAACCTGAGCGATGTGAAAATAGGCGATACTTTAACGGACACCGCAAACCCCGCCACAGAATCACTTGCGGGATACAAAGAAGTTAAACCCATGATTTTTAGCGGTATCTATCCCATAAATCCGGAAGATTACAAAGACCTGCGCGAGGCCTTGGAAAAGTTGAAGCTCAATGATAGCGCACTTGTTTGGGAGCCGGAAAGCTCAGGGGCACTTGGTTTTGGGTTCCGCACGGGGTTTTTGGGGCTTTTGCACATGGAAATTGTGCAAGAAAGATTAGACAGGGAATTTAATGTTGATATTATCACCACCGTTCCGAACGTAGAATACCATGTGCACATGACAAGCGGCGAAATAATCCCCATTGAAAGCCCAAGCAAACTTCCGGATCCAAGCCGCTATGACCATATAGAAGAACCATATATTAAAGCGCAAATTTTCACGCCAAAAGATTATATCGGCGCGCTTATGCAACTCGCTGAGGAAAAACGCGGTACATTTGAAAACATGGAATATCTTGATGAAAGCAAGGTGATTTTGCGTTACGAACTGCCTTTGGCAGAAGTTATGTTCGATTTTTACGACCGCTTAAAATCCGTGAGCCGCGGGTATGCAGGCTTGGATTATGAGCCGGCAGGTTACCGGGAAAATCCGCTTGTTAAGTTGGACATTCTTTTGAACGGTGACCCTGTGGATGCGTTTTCGGTTATTATCCACAGAGAGAAAGCACAGCAATACGCCCATGCAATTTGCGTTCGCTTAAAAGATTTAATTCCGCGCCAGCAATTTGATGTTGCAATTCAAGGAGCGATTGGCGGAAAAATTATAAGCCGCACAACCGTTAAAGCAATTCGCAAAGATGTTCTTGCAAAGTGTTATGGCGGTGACATTACCCGCAAGCGCAAGCTTTTGGAAAAACAAAAAGAAGGTAAAAAGCGAATGAAAAACATTGGTTCTGTTGAGGTTCCGCAAAAAGCCTTCCTTGCCGTGCTTTCGCTTTCAAGCCCAAGCGGACAAAGCGGCAACGATGACGATTAAGAAAATAATCATTTTTTTGCTCACCATAGTTTTTATTTTTGCGATTATAATCTATGGAAAATTGAATCCGGAAAACTTTCCTTTTTTTCCAAAATGTATTTTTAAAATGCTCACAAGCTTTGACTGCCCGGGTTGCGGAGCGCAACGCACAATACATTATTTGCTCAACCTGGAATTTGCAAACGCAATTCGCACCAATGCATTCCTTGTTTTAGCGATTCCGTATATTTTGCTAGGGCTTATAATTGAATTCTCAAGAGATGATAAAGTTTTTATAAATAAAGTTTACAATAAGTTATACGGAAGCACAGCGGCCTTAGCCGCTCTGGTAATTATAATTTCTTGGTGGATTTTTCGCAATGTTCCCCTACTGAAAGTTTTGCAGCTCTTGGAGAATGCCGAATAGATTGTTTCCTATCCTGTACCTTTTTTCAATGTTATCGTAAAAATAACGAAGCTCGGCTTGCGTGTCTTGGTTCAATTCTTCTATGTTGGAAAGCAAATGCAGAACCACAACATCAGCTTTGCTCTTGTCTGCAAAAGCCTGTATTCTTATATTCGTTTCCAAGTGACTCGTTATATATTTAACGCTTGAAACCTGCTCTTCCAAAAAGTAAACCAATACCACTTCTTCTTGTAAAATTCCCCAGCGATGATCCTTGGAATAAGGCTCTATTTTTTCGGTTTTGCTGCTATAAACCGCTGATTTTGCATAAGAGAGACACACATTCAAAAGCTCCCCAAACTCATAAAGCTCCGGCAATAACTCCTGCTCACTGGGAGGATTTTCAGAATCAACAAGCTTCCTTATTTTTCTGAATTGGTAGTTGGATCTTTCGTAATACAAGTTGCGCATTTGGCGGTTATATGTGCGGTTGCGCATAACTTGCTGCGAAGGAGGAACGTGAATTTTAACAGTTTTTTTCATAATACCGTCACTTTGCGAATTCCAACAATCGCTTGTAGCGACTGCTCAATGTTTTTTACCTGAGCGGAATTAAAAACGAGTAAATCAACTCGACCTCTAATTCGATCGCCCTTACTTTGAAAAGTAGTTTTTTTCACAAGCGCATTATTCTTTGCAATGGCATTGAAAATGTCTCTTTCTATTGCAAGCCTGTCATTGGCTTCTATACGCAAAATACACTTTCGCTCTCGTTCCGAATTTTCCGGAGCTTCCCATAGCAAAGAAAGCCTTTGCTCTTGCGGAACTTTGTTCAGAATTTTGCAATCTTCCTTGTGAATCTCTATCCCCTTTCCGCTTTTCAAAATGCCTTTAATCAAAACTCCCGGAACAGGGTTGCAGCAAGAGGCATAGTTCAGCAAAAATCTTTCGTTGTGACCTATGCTTATGGGGGTATCTTCATCACTTGAACTGAATACATTGAAAAGCTTGAGTTTTGACCAGCCTTGAGAATGGTCGGAATATTGTTTTAAAAATATGAAAATATCTTTGAGCGGAATTTCACCTTTGCCCAAACTCTCATAAAAAGAACTCATGTTTTGTGCGTTAAAAGCTTTGCAAATATCATAGTCGCCCGGGAAATTTTCTTTTGATATTTTTAGGTAGCGCAATTCTTTTTGCCAAATTTTTTTCCCTAAAATTTCAGACTGTATAGTAACGGCTTTTCTTAGCCAGTGCCTTATGGAGTTTTGGGCTTTTGGCGTTTTAGCCATGGAGAGCCATGTCTCTTGAGGTTCTTGGGAGTCGCTTTGCAAAATTTGAATTGTTTCGCCAATGGGGATAGCTGCGTCTATGCTTAAAACTTTGCCGGCAACGCGTGCGCCCAAACAACGTATGCCCAAGTCTGTGTGCACTGCAAAGGCAAAATCTAAAATTGTGGAGCCAAGTGGAAGGCTGATTTTTTTCCCTTGCGGAGTCCATGCAAAAGAATCTTCGGGCAAAAGGCTCTCGTGCAAAAAACCTAAAAATTCCGTTGAGTTCGGAATCTCGTTTTGCATTTTGGTTATTGCGTTCACCCAGTCCATGTTTTTTTCAAGCTCTTCTTTTTTCAAATTGAACTTGTATGCCCAGTGGGCGGCCATGCCATACTCTGCGGTTTCGTTCATGTCTTTGGTTCTTATTTGAACTTCAACAAGTTTGCCATAGGGGCCTATAACCGTTGTGTGCAGGCTTTGGTACAGGTTTGGTTTTGGAACGGCTATGTAGTCTTTGAATCGACTGTATAGCGGCATCCACAAATTGTGCACATAACCAAGAGCTATATAACAATCCGCAATTTGGTTAACAATAATTCTTATGGCAAAAATATCGTAGAGTTCATCTATTTTGCAACCTCTGGCTGCCATTTTTTCGTGTATGCTGTAAATATGTTTTGAGCGACCTCTTATATCGCAGTCCAATTGCTCTAAATTCATTTTTATATTTAACGGAAAAATTATGGATGCTATATACTCTTCTCTTTCTTTGCTGGTTAATTCCAAATGACTCTCTATTGCAACATACTCTTCCGGGTGCAAATATTTGAAGGCTAAATCTTCCAGTGCAAACTTGAATGAGTAAAGCCCAAGCCGGTGCGCGAGCGGTGCATAAAAATCCAAAGTTTCTTCGCTTATGGCTTTTTGCCTCTCCGGTGCAAGGTATTGCAGGGAATGCATGTTATCCAAGCGGTCGGCAAGTTTGATGGCTATAATTTGCGGGCGTTTTGAAACATATGCTAAGAATTTCTTGAAGGTTTTGGCGGTGCGGTCTATTCCTTTTTGTATATCGGATATTTTGGTCACGCTGTCCACCATTTCTGCTACTTCCGTTCCGAATTTTTCCCGTATTTCCTCGGTTGAATGTTTTGTGTCTTCTACCACACCGTGCAAAAGCCCTGCGACTATTACCGTGGTATCCATTCTCAAGTTAGCTAAGGTTCTTGCCACTTCTATAGGGTGTTTTATATATGGTGCCCCGCTTTTGCGCAATTGCCCTTTGTGAGCATTAATCACAAAAGCGAGAGTTCTTACCAGCAGCCCTTTATCCAACTTTGGATTTATATCTATAAGAGACTGGGCTATATGTTCGGGGTCCATAGAGATGAATTTAGAAAAAAATAATGTAAATACTGATTAACTATCGCTCCGAATTTCTAATTCGCACGCTCCGTCAAACTCATCGCTATGCCTTTTTCATAATAGGCAGCTTCGTTTATAAAGGCCGGATAACAGGTTTCGCCTTCCCAAAGAATTTCTTTGCCGTCTAAACCCATAAATATCGGCATACCGGCTTTGAGTTCGCAAAAATCGCGACCCTGCAAAGCGGGGTGGATCATAGCAATGATATTACCCTCGCTATCTCTCGGATAATCTATGCTGCGTGTTTCTTTGAATGTTTCAATGCCATTTATTTTTGGCAAATTGCCTTTGTTCCATGCCTCTGCAAGCTCAAGAAAGCGAAAAACAATTCGCTCCACTTTGAAAAATAGCTTTGCATCAAGGGTCCCATGCGGCTGAGGACCAGCCTCTATGCAAACATCCCTTTTTGCTATGGTACCAAGGTAGGGTGATTCATCTCTTTTTTCCGGTTGCAGATAAATACGCACATCTTCAAATTCCTTTGCAATGTGTGCACAAATATTTATAAGCTCCGTGTCGCTTTGGTTTAAAATCAGCGTAACACCCATATTTGCAGTAGTATTATGGATATCCAAAATCAAATCCGGAGCAGCCTCGGTTCCTTTGCCACCCAACATTGTATTTATAACTTTCGCTCTCAAATTTTCAACTCTCAACTCTCCACTTTCAACTCTCAACTGGGATAACGCGAAACAACGATTTAAATCAGTATCTATATACCTGCGGCATACGGCTACAGCTTCTGGATTTGCAAGGAACCAGCCGTGTTTTTTTGCCAAATAGACACCGGTCAACTCATTGCCATGAGTTCCGCCGCAAATTACTATTTTGTCCAAAAGTTCCACCTTTCCTAATCTAGTAAAATGTTGTCTCTAACTATCAATAAGCACAACGCCGAGCAAAGGCTGGACCGCTTTTTGCGCAAAACCTTTCCTGCGGCACCGCTTTCGCTGATTTTTGCCGTTATACGCAAAAAAAAAGTGAGGGTGAATGGGGCGGTGGGAAAAGCTGCTCAAATACTTTGCGAAAATGATGAACTCAAAATTTATGAAAGTTTGCCGCAAAGCGTTAAAAAAACATTGACAGGCAAAGTGAATTTGAATTTCGTTTTTAAAAATGCAGATTTTGCAGTGTTGAATAAACCGTGCGGGCTTGCGAGCCAGTCTGGGAGCGGGATTAGCGAAGAAGAATCTTTGGTTGGGATGCTGGATATTTGGGCTAGGAGCGAGGGCTTGGATTTTAAACCTGCTCTTGTTCATCGTTTGGATAAGGAGACTTCGGGTTTGATTATAGCCGCCCTTTCCGGGTCTGCATTGCGGGAGTTTGGGCGTATGCTCAGAGAGAGGGAGATAAGGAAGGAATATTTGGCGTTGGTAAAGGGAAGAATGCCGCAAAAGAGCGGAAAAATAAGCATGCCTTTGCCGGGCGATACAAAAAATTCTGAGAGCATATGGAAGGTGGAAAAAAGTTATGAAGAGTGTGATTGGGTAAGAGTGAGGTTGGAAACCGGTCGCAAGCACCAGATTAGAATTCATTTTGCACAGATTGGGCATCCGCTTTTAGGAGATTCCAAGCATGGGGATTTTGCGTTAAATAGAAGATTAAAAATTTCAAGATTATTTTTGCATTCTACGCTTTTGGAATTTAATTGGCAAGGCAAGAAAGTGAAGTTTGAGGCTGAATTGCCGGAGGAATTGGAACATGATTCTTTCTCTTGAACAATGCGGTTTTAGAAATTTGAAGGAATTTTCTTTGGAATTTTCTGAAGGAATAACAATTATCAGCGGGCCGAATGGGCATGGAAAGAGCAATTTGCTGGAAGCTATTCACATTATTTGCCAGGGATTTTCTTTTAGAACAAAAACTTTGCAAGAGGCAATAAGCTGGAATGCAGATAATTTTGTTTTAAGAGCTACGAACGCTGCAATTCAAGTGGACAATTCCGGTGTGAAAGGCAAATTAGAAGGCAAGGAATTCCGCAGAGCCAGCGCATTATTCGGTTCGGCGCCTCTAGTTTTTATTTCGCCGGAAGACATACGTCTTGCAAAGGGTTCTCCGGAAAATAAGAGAAGCTTTTTAGACGAGCTTTTGTGTTTTTGCAAAAAAAGCAACCTAGATTTGCTGCGCAGATACCGCAGAGTTTTGCAGCAGAGAAATCGTTGGTTAAAAGATGCCGCTGTTGGCGGCCCCAGCAACGAAGAATATCTGTTTGAGGTGTTAACGGAGCAGTTAGCATCTCTGGCTGTGTTGGTGTGGGAAGAGAGAAAAAAACTTTGCGAAATTTTAGAGTCGCATATAAATAATTTTTACCAAACGTTGTGCAGCGAGTCAGAAGAGATAAAATTTTCTTATACAAGGGCTTTGAGCAAAGAAGATTTTTTAAACATTTTAAAAGAAAAATTCAATGCGGAAAGAGCAGTTGGAACAACGCTTGCCGGCCCGCACAGAGATGATATTGAGCTTTTGATTTCCGGCCATTCAATGCGAGACTTTGGTTCGCAAGGGCAATGTCGCTCCATAGCCTTGGCAATGAAGTTTGCTGCTGCAGAAATAATAGAAAGCTATTCCGGTGCAAAGCCCATTTTGCTTTTAGACGATGTTTTTGCCGAGCTTGACCATTCAAGGAGAGCGGCCGTTGCAAAAATTGTAAAACAAAAAGAATGTCAAACATTTGCCGCCACACCAAGCAAAGAAGATTTACCGTTTCAGGGCGATTCTTTAATTAAACCTCAGCATTACAGCTATTTCAAAAGTTAGGGTTTGGCGGGTGTGAGAATTACCGTCGTTCATTTGCTCAATTAGGCGGCGATACTCTACATAAGCGCTGGCACTTGCCATTTTGTTAAACGAATAACCTGCGCTTGGACGCACATACCACTCATGAGCACGAGTAGTGACTTCACGGTCTTTCTTTTCAAGCTCAGGGTGATAGCTAGTCCGCATTTGCCCTTTTGGAGTTTCCATTACGTAGTGCACTCCGGTTGTCTTGTTTTCAGGGTTATAAGGATCGGAATAAAAATTTTCACTAACTGGAGCATAGACTTCCTGTATAATTTTTCTATAACTGTAACCGCTTGTCAGCTTTAAATCTATATCATTATCTAGTTTTACATACCAACGCCAAAGTTGAAAACCGCGCTTGGTTTTAAGAGCGTAGGCTATTGAAAGCTCATCACCAAAAGCATAACCTCTGTCAACAATTTTATCTGTGTGCAACCATGGAACTTTTATGTATTCTTCTTCAGTCCACTCCCCCTCTTCAAGCCACTCCCCTGTTCCGGGCAATTCCATTTTAGCACGCCGCTCCCTTTCTTCTATTTTAAATCTGATGCTGTTTTCTATGCGAATATTATTCTGCGTTAATGCGCTTATGCGAATTAAGGGATTTAGATCTATTGTGGTTAGCCACTCGTCTTCTGCGGTTTGAAACGGACGAACCGTGTACTGTTCCTGGTATTCAAAACGATGCGAAGTTGACATGCTGCGGAACTTGCTTGATAAAAAATCAATTCGCCTTGCAAAGTTCGGAACATCAACTCCAATTCCAACCTTTGGCCATGTTGTGGTTGTATCTATGAAAAGAGGATTTTCTCTTCTTTGCCGGAAAGTTTCCGTCCATGTTAAATCGCCTTTAACGCCAATATCCCAAAACGGCAAGGTCAGTGCGGTGTTGGTTGTAAAATTGCGCCGAACGGCATGTTCAAAACGACCCTGATATACAATATCATCTACATTTCTATTTCTGTATTGCGCAAAACCCACATAGTCATCTCGCGAATCCAAACCCATATTGCCGCTAACCAAATTCCAAAATTTTCTCCCTCTATATCCATCGCCCAAACCAAGTCCGAATAAATAGTACTGGAACGGATCTACATTCTGCTCTTCATATAATTGCCACAAAGCAAAGTCTTCGCCGCTTGTTTGCAAATCAACGCTCCATATAGCACGAACTTCTCGCCACTTCCATTTTTCAAAAAAATCGCTAACAGCGTTTTTGCCCGCTATGCCGGCAAGCTGCGGCAATCTTAAACTCGGAGAAAATTCAAAGCGGTTGTTTTGCTGAATTGTCCAAAAGTTTTTTGAGAGCATTTCATCATCCCAAAAATCAAAATTGTTCGGAATGGATTTATCTTGCACAAACCCGCTGTTAAATGAAAATCTCATTGGCAAAAATGTTGATAGAACCGGAATCCAGTCAAGCGTGAAATTCAATCTGAAATCTTGCCTGCGGTTGCGTTCATTGCGTAAAATACCATAAGTTCTGCCATATTCCCTTGAGCCAACGTCGGTTATGGTATATGTTTGATATGTAACCTCTTCTCCATCATCCAAAGTATATGAGTGTTTAACCGAATCTATTGTAATTTTTCTATCCCAATGGTCGTGGTCAAATATAAAATTTTTAGCGAACAAGCCGCCTTCTCCTTCCGGGCTAAAAAAATCGTCTTTGGTAAAGGCTTGTCTGTCGCCACCGCCATACATATCACGATTAATTGACAAGGTATAGTTAAGGCTCAAAAACGGGAGAATATTCCAGCGAATGTCTGCTCTGTGCCCCAAATCTGTTGTGAAATTCGTTATTTTATCCACTTGAGGTTCTAAAAAATTCGGGTCTCGTTCCTGATTCTCGCTTCTACTGTAAGACAAATCCATCAAAGTCACATCAAAAGTACCAGGCCACAATTCAACAGGCAAACGTTTATTGCCAAACAAATGAATATTGCTTGGCTTAAAAGTTCCCAATTTATATTCCAAAACCGTGTTGTACAAATAAGAGCTATCCGCAACGGTTGCAGAGCGGCGTTCGGTTTCTCTATAAGAATAATTAAGTGCCGGACGTTCTAAAAAAATCTGACCGAAAATTTCCTGAAATATATTATCATTTTTTACATAATCTTTGGTAAAACTAAATGACAATGTTCTTGTGCGAGAAAAACTTTGATACCCTTTTGACTCCCCTGCTTGCCGCAAAGAATCTTCTTGTTCCAAACTTTTTATTTCCAAATCAATCGTTGCCAAATCTTTGAACATATCAAAAGCATTATCATGAGTGAGATTTACATCATCTTCCGGTTTTAAATATGGGCGAAGCGTAGTGGAACTGTAACCTATTCCAAAAGGCAGGCGTAGCCCATATTCATCTTTGAAAAACTTGTTCATATTCAAACTCGCTGCCGCATTGACATCTAACCTGGTATTTGCTTCGTTGGGTGTTGGTTTGGGGCTTCTGTCATCGCTTTTTAGGGTTGCAAAGCTTCCGTCTTGGTAGCGCAATTCACCCGAAACAGAAAGTACATCTGCAAAATCAAGCTGACCGTGCAATCTTGTGGCATAACCCCACTCATTATTTATGCCGGTTAGCCGCAAATCGTTTATCCAAAAAGTTCCTTTTAAATCTTCCAAGGGTGCATCGTCATCTGCTATAACAACAAGGCGCATCCAATTAACATTGCCGTTTGACGGGTCTCCCACAACTCTTATTTTTTCATCTCTGGCTTCACCGCCTCTTACCGGTATTGGCGCTAACTGTTCTCTATACGGAGGCGGACCCCTTATTGTTTTTAAATTTGAAAATTCAGCAAGCGGCAAAGTAAAAGCATTAGCCATCCAATTTCTCTCATGGCAATCCTGAACTCTCTCTGTTGCTCTGCATTCAACTTTAACAGGTTTAAAAGACCATTCATAATAATCTTGGCTACCATCTAAACCGCCGCGCCCAAATTGCAAAGCAAATCTAATCGGAGTTTTTTCGGCCTCGGTTTCGTAGTGTATTTCCATTCTTAGATTATTATAAGAGGTAAAATCTTTAACTTGATTATCAAAAAATCTAGTTGCGCTAACTTGCTGTCCCGGATGCAAACCGCCGTATTCCAGCAACAGACTTTGCTCTTTTAAAATTGCATTTGTCTCCGAATCTCTTTCTCTGGGAGTGTTGGGAGAAGAAAAATAAGTGCCTGCGTCATCGCGATTATTTATCACCCGTATTTTTATATAGTTGCTATCGGGAACAATTACCGAGCCGGGCGCATAGATTTCTCCATGCATACCGCCGGTCACATTTTCGGTAATGGGATTTGAAATTATGCCGAATTCATTGCTGCTGGGGCTTTCCAGCCATTCGTTTCCAACAATTTTAAAATCTGCAATTTGCACTCTGCCCTCGGTAATGCCGGGGTCTAAATTTCCATACCAAAGCCTTGTGAATAAAGCTTCGGATAAAATTTGAACCAAAGGAGTTCCCGAAGCAGAAACTATAGTGTCAAACTGGTCTAGAGGAATTCGAAACCTGCGCCAGCCGTTTTGCAGCCTTTCAAAATTTGTGGGATCAACATTAGACAAATTTATTCTATAACGTACAAAGTCAATATCGGTGTCTAACTGTCCATTGCGATTTAAATCTTCCGTATCAAAAGACCTTTCGCCGGCATTGCCCTTTGTTGAGTTTATTTGAGGCGGCGGATCGCTCATGTTCAAGAAGCTCGGGTCAAACCTATCTCTATCGGGTGCTATATTTACTATTGTAGAATCGCAATTAGCATAACGGCAGTCCCAAATCACCATTTTTCCATCCACTCCGGCTGCAAAAGCCAAGCCCATATCGTTGAGCGGTGTTGTGGTTCCCAAAGAAGCTTCGGAGTCCAGCTTTCCATTCGGTTCAAAACCATTTATGCTTATATCTTCGCTTATAGCACCTAAGTCCACATACAAAGAACCAACATTTCCTCTAGCCACTATTTCTATATATTTTTTTTGCGATAAATCTTGATAGTAAGAGCTGTTTGCACGCATAACACCACCCCAGCTCCTTCCGCTCAAGTTATCGTTTGGTCGCAAACGAAAACTCAGAATTGTGATCTCTCTATTATCTACATCGCTGCTCCCAACCGCTGTATAAATTTGACGGTAAAGCATGGAAGTATTGCTGTGCCAAACAAATTCTCCGGCATGTTTATAATCCAAGTGCTTAATGTATGTACCCACATCTCTTTCAACACCACCCGGAGGGCTTGCCTTAAACCACATAAGCCTGTTAAGCGGGTATTGCAAATTCAAAGCACTTGATTCAAAATCGTCTATCAAAGCAGATTTTCTAGAACTTGTATTTGTGTTGTGGTAGCTTGCTGCAAACTCACCTTCAAAACTCCATCTTGAATTTTCCTTGGAATCAATGAAAGGCATGGCGTTTATAATTTTATCCATAACTTGAGAACTGTCTCTTAAACGCAAATTTGTTCCAAGCAAAACGCTTGAAAAAGGTTCGCCGCCAAGCCTTGGGCTTTCTGCGGTAATGCTTTGATTTTTATAAAGAGCAGTTAAACCGAAAATTGAACCATCGCCGAATTTTTTTAGCGGATATTCCGCTCTGGCTCCCAAAAGCAATTTACTGTGAAGTTCAAAAAGAGGTTCACACTCAAAATTAACCGTGATTTCTTTGTTGGGGTCCAAAGCACGCTCGCTGATTAATTCAATTTGTCCAAGTTCATAATTCACTTGGTAATCAACATCTCTAACCAAAACTTCCGAGCCGGCTTTTAATTTTTCCGAGTTAGGCGCAATGTCTAAGCAGCCGCCCCCGCTAACCGAGTAGCTACTGCTTGGGTCTCTAACGCTTATGCTTGTGCGCCTGCGTTTTCCCACAGCTTCAAAATAATAACGAAATTGGTAAAGAGTTCTCAAATTATTAGGGGACATCGTATAAAGCGAAGCCATTGCCGAAGAAGAATCTACATTTCTAAAAGGTTCCAAACAACGCTCGGCAGCCAGTACCTCCGGGTTTGGAAAACCTTTATTCCTATACCAACTTATGTTTCGGCAAGGCAATCTCATATCTCCGGTGTACTCACTGCCTTCTTTCAAAAATATGTCTATATCGTTTGTAAGAATAACTCCAGACACAGAATCTGCTACTCCCAAATCTTTTAAAAAATCAACGGAATTTCTAGAACGGTCTTTTATTCTTAAAACAAAATTGCTTGCATTTTCCGAAGAAACTCCAACGTTGTAAGTATTTCTCAACATCAATTTATCAATATCTCTTAAGTCGCCGGTTATTCCATCGAATTGAATCAGCACAACCTCTTGCCCGCTTCTAACTGCGGATGTTGTGCGGTTAGTGCCGTCGCCACTCCAAGAGGCAGCTATGAGCATACCCGGAGCGCCACTCTTAATTCGCAAAATTCCTGTATTCACATCAAAAACATAGTCTGTTCCGCTTTGCATTTCTGTTAGCGGCAAACCTTGAACCCTCACAGGATTGTTGCTCCCCGGGGGATGGTACACTCCAATTGCGTTTTCTATTACCGAGTTTCTATTGTTAAGCGGGCTTCTTCTGTAAAGCTTTAGACCTGTTAAGTTTTGGCGAGGGGGCATATTGCCTCTTATTCTCGAATTTATAAAAGCAGTGCGCATTCTATGATTTAAAAAATAATATTTGTGGTCAACAAAATGTTTGTCTTGAATTTGAAATTCCGTGCTTTCATCCCTGCCCCTTATGGTATAAGACTCCTGACTACCGGCATCTTGTGAAGCTATTGTTGTTAAGCGCCAGTTGCCAAATTTCCAGTCTGCTTTTATTCCAAACAAACCTTGATGCTGCTCTGCATACCCTGTTAGCTCTGTGCCGGCCAAGCTTAGGGACGTGTTTCCGGCTTCCAGTCTTTGCAAAATATAATCTTCAAACTCGCCGGGCGTGGCTTCCGCATAAACAACGCGAACTCTGTTCCGAACTCCAAGCCCACCTTCGGTATGGTTGAGTTCAACCGTGATGTTCCTGCCGATTTTTCCCATCACAATAAAACTGGGAACATATGAAAGAGTTGGTGAAGGTATCAAACTTTTTTCCGTGCTTCCGGGTGCATCATCATGAATACCTATGCCATGTAAACGAATGTTCATTGTACCTTGCAGTAATAGCTGTGGGCGGTCAAAGCCAAAATCTTTCATCCAAGCCGGTATTTTCATAGGAAGCGATATGTTAAAGATAGAGCCTTCAGCCGGAGCATCCGCTCCGCCATGTCTTTGTCCAATAAGAGAGTTTAACCAAAGCCTGTCAAGCCCTATGTAAAACATATCCAGAGAGTAGTCGGCAAGCTCCGGATAATGGGCATTCCAAAGTTCCATTGTGTCTTTGCTCAGGCTGTTTGTGATTTTTGCTTGTACAATGCTAGCTCTGCTTTCAAAGTCTATGCCGTGTTCATATATTATAGGAGGCTTGCTTGCGTTTAGCGGTGCGCCGCTTGAAATTCCTTTTTGCGGGAGCAAACCTTTAAGCGGTTCTGCTTGTGGTGGCAGCGGAATATATTGAATGGGTGACTTTTGCACGGTATCCGATGCGGCAAAGCAAAAACTTGCCCACAGCAACACTGCTACAAAAACCATTCTTAAAAACATTGGAGTAAAAACTAGAAATTTTATCCTTTAAAAAACAAGCCGTTTTAAGCATTTGTTTCTTTATTGACAATCAATGACATACTATTGACAATACTTAATCTTGCACGCAGCGAATATAGTAAGCGTGAGTTTTTTCGTTGTTATTTTCAAGCAAAATTTCAGAAATAGAATTCATGTAACGGTTATAAGCGCTACCATCACTGTGTTCGGTTGCGCTCCACCAACTGCTGTAGTCCCCAATAAAATTGAAACTCCCATCATTATAATAAGCGCCGCCCGGCAATGCCGAAAAACCGTAATTATCCGTGCCATTCCAAACTTTTGATTTAAGTGTTTTTGCCGCTTTGTCTCCCACGGTTTTAATCAGCCCGTTCCATTCATCAGCACTTGGCAAATTCCAGCCATCTGGACAAGCATCTTTTGCTGCGCTCCAAGTATATAATCTGCCATATTTTTCACAATTACTTTCTTCATTATCATAACACCATGAATCTTCGGTTTTATAATTTAAATTACCGGCCATCCAAACTTGCTGGCCTATTTTTGCAGCTTTGTATTCCTGCCCATCACGACTATCGCTAAACGAGGAAATCTCAATTTGCACTTGCACCTGTTCTTTTTTTTCTTTGCAAGCAACCAAACAAAGAAAAAGAAAAATAACGAAAAATTTGTTCATAAATTTAAAGTAGTAAATGCTGTTCTAATTAAATATCATCATTGCAACAATCAAATCGAAAATCAAAATGGACACGCACGAGCTAACTACCACATTCATGGTGGCAAAACCAACGCCTTTCGCGCCGGCACCGGCCTTTAAACCGCAATAATAACCCAGCAGATAAATCAATGTACCAAACACAAAAGATTTCAACACACCCGAAAGCAAATCCCTAATGTCAAACATATATTGCATGCCTGTATAATAAGTATAGCTTGTGATATCTAGGGCCAAAACGCAAACAATCCATCCACCTATGAGCGCAAGGCAGTTTGATATAACACTGAGAGCAGGCAGCATAACAAAAAAAGCCACAAATCTTGGCAAAGCCAAATAGCGCAAAGGATCCAAACCTAAAACCTCATAAGCCGCCAGTTCTTCTTTTTCTTTCATGGTGCCAATTTCCGCAGCGAGCGCGCTTCCAACACGACCCGCCATAACCAGAGCGGTTAAAATTGGGCCCAGCTCAATCAAAATCATTTTACATGCGGCGGTTCCAACAAACTTATCCGGCACAAGATTTCTGAACTGATACTGAGCCTGCACTGTTGCAACCATCCCTGTGAAAATGGAGGTTACAAACAAAAGCGGCAAACTGGAAACTCCTATGGAAACCATTTGTCTCACAGTCAAGTTCATAACTTTTGGCAAAAACGGAAGTCTTTTCAGTGTAGAGAAAAACAGAACAGTCACCTCACCAATGGCGGCAATGCCATCTACAATTACCTTGCCAATACTGTGAATAGGTGTTATCATTGATAAGCTCCGCTAAAGGCTTGCCCTTCTTCCGGGTGAGGGGCAGAAGTGCGTAAGTGATTCTTAAATTTAGTAATTTCTCCGTGGAATTCAAGTTCAATGTCCGTTGTAGGGCCATTTCTATTTTTTGCAATTATTAAAAAAGCCTGTCGCTTTTCTTCTTCAGAAATTTCAAAACCATCTTTTTTCTTTTTTTCCTTTTCTTTTGCGGGGCGGTGTATAAACCAAACCATATCGGCGTCTTGCTCTATGGAGCCGGAATCGCGCAAGTCCGAAAGTTGCGGGCGCCCCCCGGCGTGGCGGTTCTCCACATTTCGGTTAAGCTGGGCAAGAGCTAAAACCGGAACTTGAAGCGTTTTTGCAAGCACTTTCAGCATGCGTGAATTTTCTGCAACGCCGACCGTCCTGTTTTCCGCATCGCCTCGTACCTTCATCATTTGCAGGTAATCTACCACCACTAAGTCTAATTTATCATTGTGTTTTCTTTTGAACACCCTGCATTTTGAGAGCAAGTCAAAAGCACGCACCTCGCTTGAGTCATCTATAAAAAGCGGCATGTTCTCTATCTCTTTTGCTTTTATCTGCAGATGCTTAACGATATCCAAAGACATTTTTCCATGTCGAATTTTGCTTTGGTCAATCTCTGCCTCCGAGCTTAACACTCTTATTGCCAGTTGCTCGGCATTCATTTCTAAACTAAAGAACAGCACGGATCTTCCGAGCAATGCCGCGTTTGTGGCAATATTGAGTGCAAGAGCGGTTTTTCCCATAGAGGGTCTCGCTGCCAAGATTATCAAATCCGATGGCTGCAATCCGTTTGTAAGGTTGTCTAGATATGCAAAATTGGTTGGACATCCGGAAAGTTCATTGCTCCGCATTTTAGCCAGTCTATTAAAAACCTCGTTGGAAACTTCGCCAAAAGGCACGGCGTTTTCCTTAATTTGCCCGGTTGCCAGGTCGTAAATTCGTTTTTCCGCTGATTCCAAAACCTCTTCGCCAAGAGCTGCGGGTGCCAAAGACTCTTTTATGGTTTCGTGAGAAGAGGAAATGAGGCTTCGCAAAACAAATTTGTCATGGATCATTCCTGCGTAATAGTCTGCATTTGCCGCACTTGGAACAGATTCTTGAAGAGAAAAAATATAGTCTTTACCACCTACCTGAGCCAGCTTGCCTTCTTTTTCTAATATCTCGGCAATGGTTAATACATTTATAGGGTTACCTTCCCTGTAAAGCATAATCATTGCATTCCAAACAGCCTGATTTTTCTCCAAATAAAACTCCGCTCCACTCTTCAAAATGAGCGAAATTTCACCCAGTGACTTAGGGTCTTGCAAAACACCGCCTAAGAGCCAAGTTTCAGCATCTACGGCTTCAGGGTATTTTCCGGCATAATAATCAGACATCTAAGGTGGAAGATAGTAAAAACAAGGGGAGAATTACTAAATTCCCCGTTGCAAATCTGTGCTTTTAACTTTTTTTAGCCCTTTTTGTCTTGAAACCGCTTAAAATGCGGGTTTCTAAGTGTTCAATTGTAACTAACAATTATTTTATACTTTAGGGGTTAGCTGGGTTCAGCAACTTTGTAAACCGACTCTGTATGAACTTCTAGTAGGCGAAATACATTTGCAAGAACAAGAACGCTTAAGCTGCTATACCTCTGGTCATGGTACAAAGATTTTCCCCTCGCCGCTACTCCGTGCGCCGCTACCCTCTCTTGCCCTGAAATAATGGCGGAAATGGTAAAAAATGACAAAAAAAATAAAAAAATAAAAACAGTTGACAAGCTCGCCAAATTTTACTATATTTTGATTAGAATTTGTTCTAAAGGGGATTTATGCGAATAAAAGTTCTAGCGGTAATGCTCATTTGTTTTTCCTTTGTTTTTGGTGGTGTGGAGGTTCATTCTCGTTTAGCTAGCGGCAATTTATTCGGCAATGAAATGCAATTGCATTTGCATTTGCGCATATACAATAATTCAAGTGAAAAGCTAAATTTATCAGAATCGAATTTAATCTACAGGTTTAGTGACAATTCAAGCTTAGACAAGTTTGCTTATAATATATGGTGGTTTAGTGTTGGCAATGCTTCTGATGCAAGAATCAGTTTTCACGAGAGCACTTCCGGAGAAAAATTTTTCAAGCTGTATTTTTTGAATGGCGAGATTGCAAGCGGTGCTCATGCGGAAATTCAGCTCAGGGTTCATAAAACGGACTGGTCTTTTTTCAATATGGTAGGCGATTACTCTCTGCCCTTGTCCGGTACTGAGTGGGCTGCCAATCCCAACATTGCTTTTAACGGCCCTTCTTTTGATTTTCCGATTTTGATTCCGGAAGAGCAAGGCGGTAAAGCGGACTTGAATTTTCCTGATATACTGCTTGCTTTAAGCGATTACTCCGTTTTTGGAACAAATGAGGTTCGCCTTGCCGACAGAGTTTCGGAACATTCAGGCAGGATTGAGATTCACGGTTCTGTTGGCACCGGCAATTATGCGGAGATAGGCGCTGACAGCTGGGTAATCGGAAGCTTGCATTCAAGGAAAAACGCATTTCTTAGGGAACGCGCTAGACTATTTGGAAGTTTAAGAGTCGGTGAAAACTACACCACTCAGAATTTTGTGCAGATAGACGGCGAAAAACTCACTAACAGCCCCATTCCTGATTTTAGATTGCCGAACGAAGCAGACTTGAAAGCTGGAAACTCGGATATATTCATCGGAAACCATGAAAAACGACATCTTGAACCAGGCTCATACGGAAATTTAACTGCCTACGCAAATTCTGAGCTTTATCTTAAGCCGGGTAAATACATATTCCGCAATTTCAGGCTTGAGCCTGAGATGAAACTAAACATAGACGTATCCAGTGGAGTTGTT
>JAITUM010000093.1 GCA_031286305.1 Candidatus Fibrimonadaceae bacterium
CACGACCCTCGCTACGACCTTTAGCTTCGCCGCGACCAAAGCCTTCTTCCCTAGCGTACTTCAACGCAGCATACCTGTCACGCTCATTCTTCATAGAAGCCTCATAACTATCTCTCTCACTAAGAGTAAAATTAGAAATTCTGGCAATATCAAAAATCTTATCAAACACTTCTTCGCTAAACTCTGAAGGTTTCTCCCTAAGCTTGTGGGCATTACGTAAGGAAAACATGAGCCTATCCTGCAGGGTCTTACACTCGCTCTTGTTTTTTTTGAATTTGCCAAGCCGAACAAATACCAAATTTATGTAACCATACCTGATTTCAGGATAATTGTCATTGGAAAGAGAAAGATATTGAACAATATCATTGTTTCCAAAGTCAAGGTCAAAATTAAGGAAACTCAAGGAATAAACTGCTGGGTAGTTAAAATCCCAATTCCCTTTTTTGCCGCTTTTGGTTATTGCCATGCAGGCGTAAAAAAGGACTCTTTTGATAAAATAGGCTTGTTTTCCCACCTGAACCTCCACAAGAAATTTGCTTCCTTGTGAATCTTCGCAGAGTATATCAAAAACAGAATCCCTGTTTTCTATGGTTTCTCCCGGAACATAGGGATTTTTGATATCCACATCCACAATTGGGTATGTTAATTTTTTCTCTAGAAAGACATTGAGCATCACAATGAGCGGCTCTTTGTCTTTTTCGTTGGCGAATGTTTTTTTGAATGGCATATCCACCGTTAAATCGGCGTAATATCCTGCGTCAGCTTCTGCATTAACATCAGCGTCCATATCTTTTTCGACCATAACTGGTTCTCCTATTTTTTGTGTATACTTGTTAGACGGAAAAAACGGGAAAAAAAATATAGAAAGTGCAAAAAAAGTGAAAAAAGACGAAAAAAGTGCATCTTATTCGGCATTTCCTATGCCTCACCCCTTCGGGGCCAGCTTTTAGCTGTTCGCCTAATGGCACTTCCTGTGCCCGGCGTGCAACTATGAGTTGACGCTTTGACCCTATACCCCATACCCTATACCCAAACATTGAGTTAATCATTAATTACTTTACTATATTCCTGTCATAACTATGACAGAAAGCATGTATTTGGAGTTTTGCAATTGTTTTGGGCGAAAGCTGCCCGTAGTGGGTCTATACCCTGCTGCACCTCATGCCTATAGTAGCAGAGCAGAGCAGAGCAGAGCAGAGCAGAGCAGAGCAGAGCAGAGCAGAGCAGAGCAGAGCAGAGCAGAGCGTGTCAAGATAAGATAGAAAATTACTTTTTTTGTCTGAATTTCAATTTGAATGATTTTAGTAGTGGCGGGTATTTCACCCTTTCAAACCATAGGAGTTCCTTATGAATAGGTCTAATTTTACTTTTTTTGCGGTTTTGCTGGCATTGCTGGCTTCAGCGGCGTGGGGGCAACAGCTTAGTGGTGCTGGGACTCCAGGTGATCCATTCCGCATTGAGAGTGATGCGGATATGAGTACCTTTAGAGATTGGATTAATGAAGGTAGGAATGTTAGTAGCCATTATCGGGTGACGCGAGATATTACTTGGTGGACTAACGTGGGACGCATTGGGCATCCCGACAGGCCTTTCAGGGGGACTTTTGATGGCGGTGGATATACGATAAATTTTGCTGGCGGTATAAACATGGGGGGTATTGACTATGTTGGTTTTTTCGGTTGTGTTAACGGCGCAACTATCAGGAATCTGACCATTGAAGGAAACCATATTGATGGACAAGGTTATGTTGGTGGTTTAATCGGGTATGCCACAGGCTCTATTAATCTTCACAATGTGCATGTCAGATTAACTGGCACGTCAGATACATATTGGTCTTATTGGGGCGGTTTGATTGGAAATGTGGGTGATGTTAGTACTATAAATATTACTTCCAGTTCCGCTATAGTTGCCGGTGTACGTTTTCGTAATTCTGGTAATACTATTTGGGGCGGCGGTTTGATTGGGCGTATTGGTGCAAGCGGCACGGCGAATATTACCGATTGTATGGCTTCTATAATTATTAGAGATCAAAACAACAACCACCAATATATAGGCGGGCTTATTGGCTCCATATCGGGAGGCGTATCTAAAATAACGCGTTCCGTTGCCATATCAAATATTAGCAACTCACCGAATGTCTCTACTTCTAGAGGTCCGTTTATCGGCTATTCTGGAGGCAATCTTACTTTAAATGCGTGTTATCATAATTTACCAACCCACGAATTTATAGGACATAATAGTAATATTGCTTCTACTATAATAAATAATTCAGACGGAAATATAACCAGCTGGACAGGGAACGACCGTGTTTATAGTGCCTTGGAACGTCGTGATGATTCTGGCGCGACTATCAGAAGTGAGAATCGCGGTAATGAAAGTTGGGGATTCGATCATCCCGTCAATAACCGTCCTAAATTGTCGAAAACGGGTTATGCGGTGTTGGTAACCGCAGGCGGAAATATTGGTAAAATCACCGATCATCGCTTTGCTTCGTCAACATCGTATTACGTAAATGCCGATCAGACACTAACCATTGAATCAAATCTCCAACCCAACTCGCGACAACTTGTAGAATATACTTTTACACCAGCTTATACACCAAGCTCCGGTGCTACTACCCATACTCTTACCAGAACAGGAAACATAGGAAACCTTACCGCTCGCGTTAACGGAACGGTAAGCGCAAAAATTATCAATATTCCAACCCCTTCTTCACTAAGTGCCACTTTTGATCAATTTGCAAGAAATGGCGGGCAAGTGACACTCAATTGGAGTTTCAGCAATCCTAGCAGTCTGAGTGGCAGTTTTTGGGTTTATCGTCGTGAAGGAACATTAGATAATTGGACCAGACGTAATGCCACAGGCATTGCTTTGTCAAACAACTCGTCTTATACTGATGATACAGAATTCAACAAAACTTATCGATACGCTGTAGTTTATCAGGAGTTTGATATGCCAGCTACATCTTTAGCGAGTTTCCCAAGCACAAATTCGCCGGCTGTTCAGTACCAAACATTACCAAACGTAAATACAACCCCCGTATTTTTCCCACTTACAGCACAACCAGGTGCTTTAAATGGAGAGATTAATATATCATTTCTTCCTCATATTAATTTTAACACCGGAAACTTTGATATAGAATTCAGAACTAAAGCTATGGGGACTACTGGTTGGGGTATTTGGAGTGCTCTGTCAGGTGGCACAGGTTCTCTTGACGGAAGAAACGAGCCATATTCTCGCACACATGGAAATCTTAGCCATTGCAACGACTATGAATATAGAGTAAGTTTTCCCCTTTACGATGTACGTTATACTGTGCAGTCAGCAACTGCAAAACCTCGAAGCAACGTAGCATTTATAGACAATAAGCCTCTTAAAGTTTCTAAAGGTGAATACGCTAATCAAGTGCGTTTGGAATGGACTATTAGAAATAGTACCACTCAGGAAACTTACCGCATGTCACGTAGGACTGCAGCTACTAACAGCATTCCTGCCGGTCCGTGGGTCAATCTCGAGATTGTAACAAGCAACACGGCGACAACTTATTGGAATGATAATAACGCTCTTACAGGCGTTTTTTATGACTATATGGTAGAGCTCATTCGAGATTGTACCGCCGATTCAATAACCACGGTAACCACGGTATCGACAGCAAAAGATATAGGTTTTACGCAAGCTTTCGGTACGGTTTCGGGGCGCATTACTTTCGGAGCCGGAAACGCGTCGCCAAATGTAAACGTGCTGGTGCAGAGAAATGAACTCTCGGAAGGTGAGAACCAATATCGTTCTCTGAGGTCTACAGGTGGTGGGCAAAAGTTTGAATGGCTTGCGAATCCGGTTAGTAATTTTAATGATATTTGGACATCCGGAAGGTGGACTTTGCAATTCTGGGTAAATCCTGATGCTAATAATACTGGAACAAGAGTTATCGGTAATATAGGCGGTCAAGATATTTCGATGATCGCAGTAACTGGTGGTTATCAGATTTTTACTGCTATGCAAACAGCAACTACGGCTCGTTCAGCAATTATTCCCTCCAATCATTTTTCACATATAACCATTACAAGGGATGGAAGTAATGTCAATATTTATACGGTTGTTGACAAAGATTCAAGTAACATCAGTATTGCAAACACTTCGTTTACCACAAATGTGTCAATGACAGCACCGGCTGCAGCTAACAGCAAAATAAGTTTAGGGCACAGTTTGTGGGGTAATATTGACGATGTTCGCTTTTGGAACCGTGCGCTTGATTCGGCTGAAATTAGGCGCAACTACAGCCGTCTTTTAGTCGGCAACGAAAACGGTCTGCGCGGTTACTGGACTTTTGATGATGGGTTACCAGGTTACGCTTTTGACATGAGTCGCGTGGGAACGGTATATAACGGCAACCACGCTACAACCAATACACTTGCATTCAATACCAACGTGCCCAACGAAACCTATCAGCTCGCGCTTAAAGGCATCACCGACGCCAACGGCAACTATCAAATAGGCGGCATTCCATACCAAGGCGAAGGCACAAGCTACTCCATTATCCCCATGCTTGGTGTGCATCAGTTCAACCCCACGCAGCAGCTACGTTATATCAGCCCAACATCAATGGTTCACAACGGCACCGATTTTACAAATATATCGTCGTTTGAAGTATCCGGAACTGTAGTTTACGAAGGCGGAACTTATCCGGTGGAAGGTTGTACGTTTGAAATTGATGGAATACAGGTTACTCTCGACGGCAAACCTGTAACTAGTAGTTCCGACGGCAGATTTGAAATAAGTGTACCGATTGGTACACACAAAGTACAAGTCAAAAAGCCAGGACACACTTTTGTCAACGATGGTTATTTGACCGATGGCAATGGTAAAGATCTCAATTACAATGCTCCATTAAGCGAAGTTAAATTCTATAACACAACACGAGTGAAACTAATAGGCCATATTGTTGGAGGCAAGCTCGAGCATGAAAAAACATCGGGCTTTGGTTTGCGTACAAACAACATTGGTTCCAATGCGATAACATTAACCGCAGCCAAAAATTATAGCTTAGCGACAGAGCAAAAAAACACGGTCTTTCAGCATAATACTGGTGACAAATGGGCAAATTGGACATATCCTAATAATATTAGGCGAGATAGTACTTTTATGAAAATTGAAGAGAATACTATAACCATTACAGTTAGCTCTGCAACCGGCGAATACGTAGCGTGGGTATATCCCGAACTCTATAATATCCAAAATATTTCTGCTGGTAATTATGGTGCCATTTACGACCGTAACGAATCGTTTGATCTTCGTGATGCACCTATTATGGACGATAGGATGTTGCAAAGTAGTGTATATTCATGGCCTGATTCAGTTTTTGTACCTCAACAGGGAAATAGAGCGGCATATTGGGAACATATCACACGCGAAGATACAGTTCGTTATCATAGAGAATGGAGTTTTTACCATCAGGAACAACCGAGCTTTACTATACAGCAGCTTGTGAATGAACAAGTAGTAAACTATTTTGGCGATAAAGAATTTGAATTAGACAATGCTACCATTGATCTAGTAACGCTTGCTGAAGGAAAGCCACCTTTTTATCACTTTGATAAACCGATTTTCCGTCAAGGCGAACAATATTCATTCGCTTTATCAGCCTTTGAGGAATACTATAACCCGAAAACCGATGTTGCAAATGTCGTTCCTGTTGCCGGTGGCACCGTTTCATTTATAGGTGAAATGCTAATGGAAACTAACCCTGCGCCTATTGAACTTGATTCGCTAGGGCAAGGCGTTTTCAGTTTCCTTGGCGGTATGGCAGACCTTACCACTGGCATTAGAAATTTAAGCGCAAGGATTCGCATAGACAACCTTTCTTACGATTCCGAAACCTTTGGTACCACAGGATTGAGTGCTTACGTTCTTGGAGGCAGAAGCACCGGCACCGATTTTGTTACTGCAGCAAGCGATAAAATAGATTTTATTTTACATGATCCACCTGGGTCAAATAGTTACGCTTATATAGAGAAAGGCACTGTCTTTAGTACTACCTATGAGAAGAATTATACTGACAAGTTTAGATTACAAACCGAATTAGCTGGTATACTCGGAGTGAAAACAATCACTTTAGCTGGCATGGGTGTAATGATTGGAGGAGAATTAGAAACTACAAATAAAATTGGAGCTGGAATTGAAGTCGAAACCAGAAATATTCACAATAGTAAAAAAGTGGAAACTTTTACTTTTACCGACCGCGTTGAAACTTCTTCCGAGCCTGAGTTTGTAGGGCATCACGCTGACGTGTATGTAGGAAGAGGTACAAACACGCTCTATGGTTTGACCAACAATATTACAATAGGCAAAACCAATGATTTTGGTGATCCATCTGATGTGCTACTCACCATAGGTGATTACACTATAGGTAAACAAACAGCTCTTGCAATGGGTATGGACTTTGGTACGGTATTTTACTATACTGGCTACGAAATAGAAAACATTATGATTCCAAAATGGAAGGATGTTTTGAAAAATTTGTTTGTTTTTAGCGAAGAAAACATTAATACTGCTACTATTAAAAATCCGGTATATGTATCCAAATTACCTGCCAATGATCCCAATTTCGGAACACGAAACGATGATGTAGAGGTTTGGGGTACCGAAGCAACAAACGATTTAGAAAATGGACCAAGTTATAAGATGATACTGCCAGACGCACTGAAAGAAAAAATGCGAGCAGGATTGGATATTGCTGGAGGAGCGAAAGAAACAATAGAAGTTACCGATTCAATTGCTCATTTAAACCTAATAATCAAACAATGGGAAAAATATTTGGCAGATAATGAAAAACGAAAAATAGATGCAATAAATAATAATCAGTATAAGTCAGGTGATAATATTAGTTTCGGATCTGGCGTTACTATTGAAAAAAGCCATGACTACACAAAAGAGACTGGCAAGACAGTAGGTAGTGAGTTTGAAGGAAATGCATTAGTTTTTACAGAATTAGGATTTAAAGCTTTAGGAGTGGGTTGGGAATTAAAAGGCGAAGCAAGCACTGGAGTCTCAACAGGTTCCTCAACAACCAATGATACTTTAAAGTCTAATACCGTAGGTTTCGTTCTTTCTACAGGCGGCACAGAGGATCAAATCACGGTTGATTACACATTAGATCATAAAAGCATACCCGCTACCTTCATGTTCCGTACACGCGGCGGTCGCACCAGCTGCCCTTACGAATCTGAAATAAGAACCAAATACTTTGAGCCGGGCAACCACATAATCAACGAAGGCACAATGCAAATTGAAGTACCAAAAATAGCAGTTTCAGGTGGAGCAAATCGCCTACAAGTACCCGCTACACGTGCAGCTTCGTTCGCACTCGACATCACCAACGAATCTGAAACCAACGGCACAGGCTGGTTCAAACTCACAGTTGACGAATCCACCAATCCACACGGCGCTGTGTTAAAAATAGACGGAATGCCCATCGCCAACGGGCGCTATTTCTCGGTTCCTTCCGGACAAGTATTGAAAAAAACACTCACAGTAGAAAAAGGACCAAATGAAGACGTCTATGAAAATATTCACCTAATCTTAGCTTCCGATTGCGACCCGGATTTATCGGATGAAATCATAATAACCGTTGAATTCTTACCCTCGTGCTCTGAAGTTGCAATAAAATCTCCCTACGATAACTGGCTTATCAACACCGCCACCGGCGACAGCATTATGGTAGAGTTAGAAAACTACGATGTCAACTTCACCAACTTTAGCTATGTAGAATTGCTATATCGTTTAAAGTCCGCTCCGCAATGGTCAAGTGCCATGAAGTTTTATTCCGATCAAACACGTTACGACCAAGCTCAAGGACCAAAAACGCTACTCGGAACAGAATCAAGCATCAAATATTGGTGGTACAAAGACCAAAAAATCGACGGTGAATACGAATTCAGTGCTCGTACTATTTGCGAAACAATAGGCGATCAGTTTGTAGCGGATTATGCCACGCCTGCTATTAGCGGCGTTATGGACATGAACCCTCCCCGTTCCCTCGGCTTCGCCTCCCCCGCCAGCGGCATTCTCGGCATAGGCGACGAACTCTCAATCACCTTCAACAAAGACATCCAAACCGGCATGCTCACGCAAAATAACTTCAGCATAACCGGCGTACTCAACGCCCAAGAAATCGCCGAACCAAGCGCAGGCATCAACTTCACCGGCGGCACACAGCAAGCAAAAACCGAACTGCCAATCTACACCGGCGGCTCATTCTCCATAGAAACTTGGTTTAAACACGATGTAGGCAAAGGCGGCACCCTCTTCGCTTTTGGCAACTCAAACAACAACAGCATATCGCTCGGCTTCAATGATGCAGGCCGTGCCGTACTCAAAGTTGGCGAAGAAACATACACCTCCATAAACTACATCGCAGGCGACCAAACATGGAAATTCATCGCAATGGCTTACGACCACACCAATAACAGCGTATCGGTTTACGAATATGAAGGCGCAACAAACAATGTGCTCTTTGCCAACAGAACGCTTACTGCCATTCCCCCAACGCAAGGGCAACTTATCGTAGGCAACAACGTAGCGGGCAACAGCGGCTTCACCGGTGCAGTTTCACAACTACACTTCTATGGCGCAAAACGTACCGAAGCAGATATTGCTGCAAGCAAAAGCCTTAGCAAATCCGGCAGAGAACACGGGCTTATAGGCTACTGGGCAATGGATGAAATCGAAGGAACAGTCGCCGTTGACAAAGCACGCGCCAGAAATCTCATGCTGAGTGCGGCTGACTGGTACGTATATCCGTCTGGCTACGCAATGCAAACTGGTAACGGCAATCATTTCTTCATCCCAACTGCCACCTACCCGCTAAACGAATTCAGCGACTTCACGCTTGAGTTCTGGTTCCGCAACGCAAGTGGCAGCCAAACCAACAATGTGATTTTCAGTGCAGATAACGGTTATATAGCCGTAAACGCAAGTGGCGGGTTAACGCTTTACAAAAAAGACGGAACAGAAAATCGTGTACTAACCACAAGCAACCTTATGGATACCAAATGGCATCATGTTGCAATGTCTGTACGTCGTAGCGGAAATGTGAATGTTTACATTAACGGACAAAATACAGCAACATTCTCCGAAACTTTGTTAGAATCCTTTGCAAGCGGTTTCTACTACTTTGGAGCAAAACGCACGCCAACAAACACCTTCGAAAACTACTTCGCAGGCTACTTCGATGAAATTCGTATATGGAACAGCGCCCTCACTCGCGATGGTATTGTGCTGAACAAAAACAGCAAATTGCGCGGCAACGAAGCAGGATTACTGGCATACTATCCATTCGAAACCTACACGAAACAGCAAAACAATCTAATTTCTGTAACACCAACAGACAACAATATGGTTGATGCTTCCATGGCAGCAAGCGGTGCTACAACATCCACAATTTCCGTGCCTGTAAAAGACGCACGTCCGGTTGAAAGTGTGCCGTTTAGTTATGTTGCCTCAAACAACAAAATTGTCTTCACTATCGACCCCGCATACTTTGCTCGCGTAGAAGGCTCAACACTCACCCTTGCCGTAAAAGATGTGCGCGATATGCGCGACAACAAAAGCAATACGGAACAGTGGACAGCCTTTGTTCGCCGCAATGCACTTCAGTGGGATAGAGAACCCGTCTATATGAGCATGGAAGAAGGTGAAAGCCGCAGCTTTACAGCAAAAATCACCAACACAGGAGGCACAACTGTAAGCTATAGCGTTGAAAACTTGCCTTCATGGCTGAGCATAGTAAATAGCGTTGGCAACTTAGCGCCAATGGCAAGCAGAGACTTAACATTTGTCGTAGTTCCCGGTGTGAACATCGGTAACTACGAAGCAACAATTGGCCTTACAAGCGGCAACGGCATAACCGAGGCTCTGAGCGTTCAGCTCAAAGTTTCCGGAAAACGCCCGAATTGGATAGTTAATCCCAATGATTTCGAAGGCTCCATGAGCATCACGGGTAGAATCGAAATCAACGGCGTGCTCAGCGAAAATACTGAAAATGTGCTGGCTGCCTTTATTGGAGACCAGTGCGTTGGCACAGCCTCGCTTACATACATTAGCCCAAGCAATGCCTATTTTGTGTTCTCAAATGTTTACGGCAATGCCGCGCATAACAATCAACCTGTAACATTCAAGCTTTGGGATGCCTCCACCGGGCGCATTTATCCGAAAGTGGAAACCTCGGTAAGCAATATTCGCTTTACACCTACAAGCGTTTTAGGTTCTCCGCTTAATCCGGTTATATTTAACGCGTTGGATGCATATGAACAGATTATTACTTTGCGAAAAGGCTGGAATTGGGTTTCTTCCAATGTGCTAAGCGACAATCCTTCTATTCTTGACCAAACAAAATCATCGCTTGGCAATGCAGGCGTAATGGTTAAAGGGCAAAACAGCTATATTCAGCAACAGTCTAGCTGGATTGGAACATTGGGCAGCATTTCAGAAAAAAGCATGTACCTTATAAACGTCAATCGTGATATTTCACTCTCACTCCAAGGGAACCATGCCAATCCTGCAACGTCTATTGGTATTCACAAAGGCTGGAATTGGATAGGCTACATTCCGCAGCACTCGCTATCCGTTCAAAGTGCCCTTGCAGGTATTAATGCACAAACCGGCGATATTATCAAAAGCCAAAACAGCTATGCAGTTTATCTTGGCAACGGCATTTGGGCTGGAACCCTAACCTTTATGCAGGCAGGCAATGGCTATATGTACCATTCCAACAATGCAGCAACTCAAAGCTTGGTTTATCCTTCACAAGCCTCGCAGCAAACACAAAGCGCTCCGATGATGGCAATGGCTGCTCCGCCAACTGAACCGTATTGGCAAGTTGATCCAAGCGATTTTTCAAACTCAATGACGGTCACATCCATCGTTATGCAAGGCAGCAAAGAACTGCGTAGCGCAGAAATTGAAATAGGTGCATTCAGCGGCGAAGAATGCCGTGGCTCGGCTTTGTTGCAATATGTTCCAAGCGAAGATAAATATGTAGGTTTCTTAGTGGTTCATGGAGAAGGCAGCGAGGAAATAAAGCTGAAAGTTTACGACCATGCAGAAGGCAAAGAACACAAAGCGAACAATGCAGCAATTAATTTCCTAGCCAACACTATTTATGGCACACCTGATTTCTATGTTGTTAACATTGAAGAAAACGCAACCCAGCTTGAAGAAGTTTGCATAACCTCCGGCAAAGTATGGCAAAACAACGTATGTCGCGACAGAATTGCTGCCGACTGCGCAACAACCGAGATATTCGAGAGCGAAACAAAAACTTGCCGTGCGATAATCGCAGGTGATTGCTCTGCAACGCAGGTGTTTGAGGGTGGCGTTTGCCGTGCGATAATTGCAGGCGACTGCTCTGCAACGCAGGTGTTTGAGGGTGGCGTTTGCCGTGCAATAACCGCAGATGATTGCTCTGCAACGCAGGTGTTTGAGGGTGGTGTTTGCCGTGCAATAATCGCAGACAACTGCTCCGAAGCGCAGGTGTTTGAGGGTAACATTTGCCGAGATAAAACCGAAGCCGAACTCTGCACAGCAAACGGCAAAATATGGCAAAACAACACATGCCGCAACAAAACACAGCAAGAAATCTGCATAGAAAACGACAAAATATGGCAAAACAACACATGCCGCAGCAAAACACAGCAAGAAGCCTGCATAGGAGCAGGCTACAACTGGGTTGGTGGTCAATGCGAAACGTCCATAATAGCAAATCAAGAAAATCCTTTAATCAAGGGAATCATGGTTCAGACAAAAAGCAACGCTATTATACTCACAAACCTCCCCCACAATGCAAAGGTTGAAGTATACAACTTAAAAGGCGAACAAATGTATTCAGCCACTCCCTACTCCCTACCCCCCACTTCCCTAAAAATAGAGGTTCAAATAAAAGGTATCTACATCGTAAAAATTTCATTCGGCAACGAAAAACAAATTTTGCGTGTGCCGGTGAGGTAGCGAAAGCTCCTTCACCCAGCGTTCGGTAAGTTACCCATTTACCGCACAACAATCCGCTTTGCAACACCCGGGCGGTATTCGATGTACACGCCCGGGACAGTGGGTTTTTGGACACCCAAAGGTTGACCGCGGAGGTTGTAATAAATTGGGGTATTGAGTATGGGTATATGGGGGTTTGCGATGATTGATGTGGTGATGGCCAGGAAGTTCGCTGTTACCGAGATGTTGTTCCAAGCGTGCAGATCTTGGCGTGGGTTGGCAGTGGAGCCATCGCTCCAGCCGGCGAACTCGTAACCATCGTTTGGCATTGCTGTGATTTGAGGGCCATTTGTGCCGGGCGCCGTTCTTGCCGTGTACTCGTCTACCAGCGTTTCAACGGCTCCTACTCTGATCTTTCCGTGCAGATCTGTTTTGTAGGTTAGCAGCCTTGGCAGCGTGAAAAACTCCGCTTCGTGCGCAGTGATGAGCTTGTTGCGGATGTATCTGCCGGAGAGGGTCAAGTCGTCGGCTGTCCATTTTCCGTTGGTCATCCCTATGTCTGATTTGAGTATGGAAGCGGCCTCGTCCTTGTCGGAGACCGACCAGTTGACCCAGCTCGTTTTGTGCTGATCTAAAAAGTTCAGCCAGATTGTGGTTGCGGCGGTGTCAATCGGGGTGTTTCCGCTGGCGTGGCACGTGCCGAACTCCGATACAAAGAGCGCGTAGTTGCGGTTGAGCGCGGTTGTTGCCTTGGTCCGAATGGACGCTCCGTGGCTGTAGGCGTAGAAATGCAGCGAGTAAGTCAGGTTGTTGCCGGTTACCGGATTAAGCGTGGCAACGTCTACATCCTGGCTCCAGTTGGGAGTGCCAAGTATGATGATATTGTGCGGGTCGATTGCCCTGATGGCGTTGACTACAGTTTGCGAGTATGTTCTTATCGTGGCCCAGTTCACATCTACGGGTTCGTTGTATATCTCGTATATTACATTGGGAACATCTTTGTAACGCTCTGCCATTTCTTCGAAAAATGCTTTTGCCGCGTTGGTGTTTGAGTGTGCCTGATGCGAGTGCCAGTCGATTATGACGTAGATTCCTTTTGCGATTGCCGCTTCTACCACGTCTGTGACACGCTGCTTGTTTGATACGCCGCCGGAGTTGTCACCGTTTAGGTAACCGGCTTGCTCGTTGTCCCAATCTTCGTCCACACCCATAGCTGCGCGCACAACGCTCACTTTCCAGTCGTCGGCGAGCCAATTTACCACGTTGGCGTTATAATAGTCGCGACCTTCGCTGGCCATGCTCCAGAACAAGCTCATGCCGCGCAGTTGCACGATATCGCCGTGCTCGTTGATGATCCTGTTGCCATTAACCGAGAGTCTGCCGTTGCGCTCTACTGGGGTCATACCGTCGTTAATGTCTAAGATGGGCACCTTTGCCGTGCCGGAAATGGTGGAGTCCATGACGGACGTTGCCGTTATCGTGATGAGATCTGCCGTCTCGTTTGAGGCAACCGTGAGGAGGCCGGCGGTGCTGATATTGGTTCCCGAGGATGATTTGCCGGCGACGCTCCACGTTACGTCTTGATCGGGCCCGCCGATTCCCGCAACCACCGCGCTGAACTGTATGGTGCTGCCCCTTCCCTGCACAGCGTATGCGTTTTGCGGGGTGACGTTGACGCTTGTCACGGCGGCGTCCATAAGGGGTACCGTAGCCGTGCCGGAGATTGCGGGATTCGCAACGGACGTTGCCGTTATCGTGATAAGATCCGCCGTTTCGTTTGAGGCAACCGTGAGGTTGCCGGTGAGGCTGATATTGGTTCCCGAGGATGACTTTCCGGCGATGCTCCATGTTACGGTCTGGTCGGGTTTGCCGGTTCCCAAGACTGCTGCGCTAAACTGTATTGTACTGGCCTTGCCCCGTACGGCCACCGTGTCTTGCGGGGTAACGGAGACACTTGTCACCGTAGGCGGTTCTTTGCTGATGTGTTCGGGCAAGCTTACGGGCGCGCGGAATCCGGGGAGTTTGCCGTTTTCGGTCACCCAGGGCGCATGAGCGAAACGCCCGCCTAAGGTGCCATTGGCAAGAAGCAGGTCGGACGTAATATCCGCGCCGTTTGGCAAGTTCGGACCTTTGCTGGACCACGTGTCGGTACCCGCATTGTTGAGCATTTCGTCCCACGCCGCGTTATTGACTAGCGAGCTGTATGTGGTAGTGGAGCCCGCGATGCGCCCAACGCTTGAAGCCCCCCTAACTCTAGGGCCGAGCGCAACGCTTCCGCGGATCTCGCCGTCCAAATAACCGGCAATGCCGCCTGCCCGTGCGCTGCTAATTACATCCGCTGTTGAGTAGGCGCTTTCGACGTGGCCCCAACTGGAGACACTGCCCGCTATGCCACCCACGTACTGGTAGCCGTTGATTGTGCCGGTCACATAGACGTTTGTAAGCGTGCTGTGGAAATCTTGCTGGTTCGTGCCGCCAACGTTGGTGCCGTATCCGCGTATCAACCCAACAACGCCGCCTGCGTATTCTCCGGCCGTGATGTCGACATCTTCGAGGGCGATGTTCCGCACTATGCCGGTGGCGGACACGCTGCCGATCTGACCGAAAAGCCCTGCGTAATCGCGGGTAGTTTGGTTGATATACAGACCGCGGATTACATAACCATTTCCGTCAAATTCACCGCGGAACGGATTAGTGGAATTTCCGATGGGGATCCAGCCTCTGCCGCTGTTGAACGCAGTGTTGGTTGCACCGTAGCCGTAGAGGTTAATGTCGGCGGTTAAAATAACGAGCCGCCCGGTAAAGTTTCTTCCAGAGTTGATGGAGTCGGCAAACGCCGCCAATTCAGCCGCCGTGCCGATTCTGTAGGGAACCCGCACGCCGACGGTCGCGCTGCCGAAGAGGCTCGGGTCTGCGTTGGACGTGGCCCTTATGGTGAGCGAGGTAGCCGTTTCGCTGTCTGCTATGGTGAGCACGCCGGTTGTCTGGTTGATGGACGTAGCGGCATTGGTGCTTCCGCTCACGCTCCACGAAACAGTTTGGTTGGGATTATCGAAGTTGCTTACGACCGCGGTAAACTGCCGCGTTTCGCCCGAGGACAGCGTGACGCCGTTGGGGGAAACGGAAATGCGGGGCGGAGCCTTGACAACGGTAAACGAACCTAAGAGCGTCCCAGTCGTGGTGTTACTCAAGCTGTTGTAGAGGCGTTGGATCAAAATGTTTTCAGTATCGTTTGTCGCGTTGGCAGCAGGGTTGAAAGCTGGGAACGGCGGGCTGTCCGAGTAGTAGATAGCGAATGCGCATTCATCATTCCAACGATCCGCCGCAATCCAGTACACCTGAATTAAATCACCGATATCAGCTTCGAGGGTGTATGCCGCAGAGTGGCCGGCGCCAATCGTTGGGTTAGGCGTAAGGTTGTTCCCGTTACGAGTTACCCTTAGTGCCGCGCCATCCCAGCCGTCTCCGTATTCGTCATACAAATTAAAGGTAATCTCCCGCGTTTGCGCCATTACCATTTGTGCGATAATTGCTATCGCTGCCAGTAGTTTGAATACCTTACTTCCGTATTTCATAGAAAATACCTCCATACCTTATCTTGTATAAAATAGTAAATAATGATTAAGTCGTTGCTTGGGAGTGGGGAGTAGGGAGCGGAGAAATCAGAGTAAATCAGCGTTTACTATATTTTACTTTTCAAACCAAAAGGGATTTCAATATGAAAATAATAGCAATTTTAATGACGCTGCCGATTTTCGCTATGGCAGAAGGTGCTCAGGAACAGGCTCCAGCCTCGCCGCTGTTTACATTCCTGCCGTTTATACTCATGTTTGTGGTTATGTATATATTCTTTATATTGCCAAAACAGAAAGAAAACAAGAAAATAGAGGAAATGCGCACCTCTTTGAAAAAGGGCGACAAAGTTCTCACGGTAGCCGGCATTGTAGGCACGGTTTCCAATATAGATGACCGTTTTGTTAGCGTCAAAACAGGCGATACTAAAATTGACTTTGAAAAAGTGGCTATAGTCAAGCTGCTGGAGGCTAATGGAACTTCCACTTAATATTTACGGCTCTGCGGTTTTGAGAAAAAAAGCCGAGCCTGTTGAAGAAATAACTCCGGAGCTGTTAGAGCTGGCTCGTGATATGCTTGACACAATGTATAAGGCTCAGGGTATAGGCTTAGCGGCTCCGCAAGTGGGTAAAAGCATTCGTCTTGTTGTGATTGACCTTTCAAAAGAAGAAGATGAACGCAACCCCATTATATTCTTTAATCCTGAAATCCAGTTTGAAGACGATGATAATCCTTCGGAGATCGATGAAGAAGGCTGCCTTTCCGTGCCGGACATTTGGGCGAAAATTTCCAGACCAAGCCGAGTGAACTTAACTTATAAAAACGAAAATGGTGAAACCGTTGAAATGCAGAATGTCTCAGGTAAACTGTCTCGCTGCATTCAACACGAGATAGACCATTTGAACGGAGTTTTATTCACAGACAAAATGTCCATAGCAGATAAAGCAGTGAATATGGGCAAGCTAAAGAGAATGGCAAAGAAACAGTAGCTTCTACTCCTCTTCCGGCAGTTCCGCATTGTGATAAACATCTTGCACATCGTCGTGGTCTTCCATTTTTTCAATCATCTTCATTAGTTTCTGAGCGTCTTCGCCTTCCAGCTTTACAGTGTTTTCCGGAACATATGTGAGTTCGGCGGAGAGCATTTCAATATTTGCGTTTTCAAGAGCCTTGGTCACCGGCTCAAAAGATTCGGGAGAAGTTTCTATTTCATGAACATCGTCTTGCGTGTTTATATCGGTTGCGCCTGCTTCTAAAATTAAATCCATAACTTTTTCTTCCGGATGGGCAGCAGCATCTACAATTATAATCCCTTTATGTTTGAATGTCCAGGCAACAGAACCTTGCTCACCCATATTTCCACCGTTTTTGTTGAAAATATTTCTCACATCCGCAACGGAACGCGTGCGGTTATCGGTTAAGCATTGCACCAAAATTGCACAGCCAGCGGGGCCATAACCCTCATACATAGGCTCTTCCATATTTGCCCCGGAATTTCCGCCTACACCTTTTGCTATTGCGCTTTCAATATTTTTTGCCGGGAGGCTTTGCCCCTTGGCTTTGAGTATTGCCGCTCTAAGGCGAGGGTTTGCATCAGAATTCCCGCCGCCCAATTTTGCTGCAACGGAAATTTCTTTTATGAGTTTATTCCATGCCTTGGCTTTGCCAATATCGGTTTTTGCCTTTTTGCGTTTAATGTTAGCCCACTTTGAATGTCCTGCCATATTTACTCCTTTTAACCTTGCATCTGTGAGTATTCATCCGAATCAATTGTCTCTTGGTTGCGGAAAATTAAAACCACTATAGCAAGACCTATGCAAGCCTCAGCTGCTGCAACGGCTATAACAAAAATTGGTGTTATTTGACCGGCCACGCTTTGCAAAGCGGGCAGGCTCTTTGAAAATCCAATGAAACTCAAATTTGCAGCATTTATTGCAAGCTCCAATCCCAAAAAAGCAAAAAATATATTTCTTTTAGAAATAATTGTGGCAATACCAAAGCAAAATAGCACAGCAGCCAAAAGTTGAATTGAAAGCGGAGAAAACATGGGGTAAAGGTAGAAAATTAAAAAATCCCCCACCCAAACAATCCAGCAATCATTGTAATTTTAATCATGTTTTGTGAAAATCGCCACTTTTTTAACAAAGCAAAAATCACGGATAAAAGCAAACCGGGAAAAACACCAAAAATCACTACCGGCTTAAACAAGGCAAGCATGGCTAAACATTTAAGTTCGCATATTATAACAAGTGTCAAAGAGAGGTTTATACCCAACAGCACGGGGAAAGTTTTTAAACCGAGAGCCTTGTCACCTTCCATATCTTCTATGTCTTTTGTTATTTCTCTTGCAAAAGTTAACATAAAGGCAAAAAATGACAAGTGCAAAAGTTCTGCTTGATTAAATTTTAGCAGGGGAATGACTATAGGCGTTGTGGTTAATAACGCTACCGCAAAATTTCCGACCAAAGGCAAGCCCTTTAAAAACTTGTTATATATAAAACATAAAACCCCAACTAAAACAAATAACCAAGCAAGTTCAAAACCAAAAATTACTGCCAAAAAAAAACAGGCAAACGCAACAAGGAAAGCTCTTTTTAAACTTATTTTCCCGCTAGGCAAAGGGCGCTTTGGGCGATTGATTTTATCTACTTCAAAATCTACAATATCGTTATGTGCGTTGGCAAAAGAAAGCAGAAAAAATACTCCAACAGAAAGCCAAACAGCTTCGTGAAAATCACTCTTTGCAATGTAAAAAGAATACACGCACACACCCGCCGCAAACAAAGAATTCCAAACCCGGCACAACACAAAGAATGCGAGTTGAGAGTTGAGAGTTGAGAGTTGAGAACTCCCTTCCCGCTTTGTATCTCGCTGGTGAACAGCCGAAGGCTGGTAGGTTTTTTTTCTTGAGCGAAACGTTTCCTTTTGCGCCTCGCTATCCCTAAGCGTAGATTTATGCATTCTAATTCTCAATTCTCAATTCTCAACTAAACATATCGCTGTGAAACGTTTTTAAGACTCTTGTGCCAAAATTGAAATCGGACTTTTTCCAATGGCTGTGTCAATGCGGCTGATTAGAGAAATTTCGGTGGATATCTTAGGTTTTATGGAAAAGAGTAAAAGCCCGTGGTGACTTAAAATTGTGAGCCCGCGACCGGTGTAGTCTTCTATTCCAAGCGGAATGGTTTCCCCTGCAATGGCGCTTTGCCGCCTAATGCGTTCCAAAATTCTCTGCTTGGTCAAAAGACCGCCGGAATCTTTTACGGATATTCCGTAGAAATCTTTATTCATCACCAAACGCACATTCACTTCTTTGCCTTGCGGAATATTTATATTTGCGTAGTCTATTATATTGTGAATACTATGGTCTTTTTTGTCGCGGATATAAGCTGTTATGCCTAAAACTCCATAAGCAATTGCATTTGTAACCAATTCGTGACAGTTCATCATGAATGTATTTTTTATTGAGCATGGAATTTTATCTATAAAATCTGCAAATTTATTTTCTACCAATTTCAGCATACTTATATTGCCGGAGATAGAATAGCTGTTGTCAAAAAGTTTTTCCTTTTCAAAGAAAAAATCTAAACACAAATCTTTTGTTTGAAAATTTTTTAAAATTCCGAGCAATGTATATTCATTTAATTTATCCATGTGAATTAAATTACATATATTATATTTGATAGCAAAATCAAAAAAGTTTTCTTTTTCGTTTGGAATAATAACGATCTTGCTTGTTTTTAAATTTATTTTGCTCATCAAGTTTTGCGGGTTGTATTTGGTGTCTTTATCAATTGAAACAAAAAACAGATTATCATCATCCGGTTCAAAATTATTCAGTCTCAAACTTACATCATGCGGAATTAAGCCTTGTTTTTCCAAGTTTTTGTACAGCTGCTGTATTTTTTCTTGAAGAACAGGCGAACAAAATTCGGGAATTATATTGCAAAAATGTTTCATCTTTCAAGTTCCAAATATTTAGAAAGCGAATCTTGCCATGTCAAAATATTTACATCAAAATTTTTCTTTATTTTTGTTTTATCTAAAGCAGACCAAAAGGGTCGTTTTGCGAGGCTTTTCCACTCGGAGCTTGGAACCGGCAAAATGGGAATTTCCCGTTCAATGAGTTTTTTTTGCAAAGCTTGTTTTTGAATTTCTTTTGCAAAGTCGTGCCAGCTTGCAATGCCTTCGCCGGTAAAATGATAAATGCCGGGATGTTTTTGGCTTTCTGCTATTTTGAGTATAGCTGCTGCTAGGTCGCAAGTCCAAGTTGGGTTTCCCAGCTGGTCGTTAACAACGGAAATCTGTTCTTTTGTTCGCATCAAATTTAGCATTGTTTTGGCAAAATTTTTTCCATGAAACCCATAGAGCCAAGCGGTTCGAATTATCCAGTGATTAGGATTTGCGTTTGCCAAGTTAGCTTCACCCTCAGCCTTTGCTTTGCCATATGCGTTTATTGGGTTCAATGGAGCATCTTCTGCTAGCGGGTTGGGAGCGTTGCCGTTTAAAACATAATCCGTTGAAATGTGTATTATGCCAATTCCGGCTTTTGCAGAGCATTTGCCGAGAATTTCCGGACCAATTGCGTTTAATTTGTGGTTTAATTCCACTTCTGTTTCTGCATTATCCACAGCGGTATAAGCTGCGCAATTTATTACAAAACTCGGTTTATTTGCGGAAATATAGCCAAAAACGGCAGATTCATCTGTTATATCAACTTCTATATCGCTCTCACAAATTTCAAAACAGCCTCCAGCCAAGGCACTCAAATCTCGCCCAAGCATTCCTTTAGAGCCTGTTATCCAGAATTTCATTGTGTAACGTAATATAGTAAATCACAAACTATCACCAAAATCTTGCCTGAACTTCGCTATTAGCTTGGACTGCCAGTCTGATACAGGCTCAAGCCTGCCATAGAAGAACCTCAAAATTTTCGGCTCTTCGTAGAATTTCAAACCCTCGACTAATTGGCGATTTTTATACAACCAAACTAACCTGTCAATAGCATAATTAACTTGCGACAAAGTGAACACTCGTCTGGGCAAAGCGAGTCTAAGCAGCTCCATATTGGAATATTGCTCTTTGCCATTCTCGTCTCTTTGTTCGCTCAGCGTGCCGCGTTCCATTCCGCGAATTCCGCTGGCAATGTAGTAGGCCGAGCCGAGTGCACCGGCTGGGTACTGGCTTTGCGGGATATGGTCTAAGAAAGACATCGCATCAACGTGGCAACCCAAGCCACCCGGCGGAGTGATAACAGGAATGCCGAGTTTGTCAAGTTCCTTGACCATGTGGTCAATAAATATCGGTCCCTGGCTAATCATATCTTCATCAAGCGTTTCTTCCAACCCAACTGCAATAGCTTCCATCTCGCGTACCGACATTCCACCATAGGTCAAAAAACCTTCGTATAGCGGTATCAATTCACGCATTTTCAAAAAGTGTTCGTGATTATTTGTGCATATGCCGCCGCCGCGCCCAAAACCAAGCTTGCGAGCGGAAAAGTAAATGATGTCCGAGAGTTCGCCAAACTTCAAAACAATCTCGTGCAGTGTCATATCTTTGCAGGCTGCTTCGCGTTTTTTGTTGAAGTAAAGGTTATCGGCCAAGAGGCTGGCATCAAGCACCAAGGGTATATTATTAGCGCGGCAAACTTTGCTTGTTTCCGCAAAGTTTTCAAGCGAAAAGGGTTGCCCGCCAACAAGGTTTGTTCCGGCCTCCATGCGCACATAGGCTATTTTGCTTGGGCCGTGTTTTTTTATAACCTCGTTCAGTTGCTCAATATCAATGTTACCCTTGAATGGTAGGTCGCTCTTGATTTTGAGTCCATCTTTGATTATAAGCTCTTCGACTGTGCCCCCGTTAACCGTGATTAGCGCCTTAGCGGTGGTGAAGTGATAGTTTGTTGGCACCACATAACCTTTTTTGACAAATATTTTCGATAGTATATTTTCGCACGCACGCCCTTGGTGGGCAGGCAAAAAATATTTACAGCCAAAGAAGTTTTTAATCGACTTCTCAAGCCGGGTAAAGGTTTCGCTGCCGGCATAGCTATCATCGGCGTACATCATAGCAGCAACCTGCCGGTCGCTCATGGCGTTCACGCCGCTATCGGTTAGCATGTCCATAAAGACATCCCGATTATGCAGCAAAAATGTGTTGTTTCCTGCTTCTGCAATAGCCCTACCGCGCTCCTCTATGGGGACAAGGTTCAGCTTTTGGATAATGCGTACCTTGTGCATTTCGAGGGGAAAGGACTCACCAGTATAAAATTTGACTTCAGCCATTTTCTTTTCCTTGCTTTTAAATGCAAAATATAGAAAATAATGATTAATATATTTTTATATTTTCCCCCAACATCCCTAGCTTTTCTCTTGCAAACAAACTTCTTTGAAGAACCAAGTGCAGAGGGGAACGCCTAAAATAAATCCCCACAAGCCGAATAATTTTCCGAATATCGTTAAAATACCCAAAACTACAACGGGGTTTAAACGCAGATGAGAACCATAAATGCGGGGATTCAAAATATAAGCTTCTATCATGTGTATAAATGTGATTAGACTTATGGCTGCAAACATTAAACCAACGCCATCTTGCTGCAAAGACATCATGCAAATGGGCACAGAAGATATAAATACACCGGCTATCGGTATAAAACTGCAGAAAAATACGATTGAAATTAAAAACGCCGAATATTTTCCGATTCCAAGTATCAAAAGCACAACAAATGTCAGCATGCTGTTCAGCAGGGCTATAAAGAATTGCGCCTCAAAAGCACGCCCTACCGTTCTTGCAAACTGAACTATGCCCGGTTTTACCTCTTGAAAAACAAAACCAAAGCGCGATTTTTCAAATCTTGAAATGGCATGAGTGAGACGAGGATAGTCTAAAATTATCAAAAATGAGAATAGCAGAGACAATAAAAATGAGCTGGCTATGCCCATCATTTTTCCCGAATACAGAAACACCGTGCCTATGTTTTTCTTGATATTCCCGCTGCTTTCCGCAGTGGGCAAATCAAAAACGCTTTGCAAAATTAACAGAGTTGGCGACTTCACGGCATTAGCTTCCGGATGCGCAAAATGATGCATGTCTATGAGCATCTGATTTAATAAAGGAGAAGATTCCGCAAGCTTGTTCACTTGTGCATCTACCGCTTCTATGTACTTTTCAAAATTTTCAAAGAAAGATATGGTTTGCTTTTTAACTTCGGTTGTCACAAAATACATGGTTCCGCTTATTAAAACCAAAAATACTAATCCAACTAACCATGTTCTAAGCGCACGATGTTTAATTTTGCCCTTTATTTTTTCGCTTACTCTATATTGCAAAAATGCAAATATAAAAGTTAAAAATATGAGCAAGAAGAAAGAGCTTAGCCAGTAAATAAGCACTATAAGACCAATCCACACCGCCATTTTAGCCAATTGCGGGTATTTAGTCACTATCCATGGGGTTTTAGGATTTGAGTCAGTCATCAAAACGGAATATAGAAAATGCTTTTTCCAATACTTCAACCACAATGTCTGGGGTTAAAATTTCCGGCAATAAAATAGGCTCCCCGTGCGAGCTTAACAATAAGTCAAATGGGACCGCGCTACGACCGTAGGTTTCAAAAAATTTTAAAGCCTCGCTGTTAGGCTTGGTGTAGTCCGCTTGCATTTTGACTATGGGAATTGCAGCAAAAGCCTCTTTAACCCTTTCATTTTCAAATACCGCCTTCTCATTCACTTTGCAAGTTATGCACCAGTCCGCAGTTCCATTCACCCAAACGGCAATGCCCTCGTTTTGCAAACTGTCCAGTTTTTTGCTTGAAAAAGAAACCCACCCCGTTGCAACGCTTGCTTCAACAAAATCATCGGAGATTTTCACAAACTGCTGCCATGAAAAAATGCAAAACACAACAAAGGCAAACCACAAAAGAACAAAACGCCACCAAGGTTTTCCCGGATTTGCAACTAAACCAGAAAGCCATGCAAAAAAAGCGGCAAGGCATAAAAGCAAAGCGAGCACCAAAGAAGCTGATGCCCCTGCCTGCTTGGCAAAAATCCAAAAAAGCCAAACTACCGTCAGCAAAAGCGGAAATCCCAAAAACTGCTTTAACACAAGCATCCAGTGCCCGGGTTGCGGAAGTTTTTTTGTCCAGTGCGGAAAAATGCTCAATACAATGTATGGAGAAGCCAAGCCAAGCGCAACAGCAGCAAAAATTGAGAACAGCTCAATTACCGAAGCCGTAAAAGCAAAACCAATGGCCGTGCCCAAAAAAGGAGCCGAGCAGGGAGTGGATAAAAGCACAAGCAAAATCCCATAGGCAAAAGCCCCGCGAGCACCATCTTTTTTTGCACGATTCTCCCAAACTTTAATTGCGTTGCCCGGCATCCAAATATCAAAAACTCCCCAAAGACTCAAAGCGAAAATTGCAATACCCAAAGCCATTACTGCCGTATAAGCCGGATACTGAAATTGAAAACCCCAACCCACCGCGTGTCCCGTTAAGCGGGCAGCCAAAATGGCCAAGGCTATAACAAAAAAGGTGCTCAATACTCCGCCGGTTGTGGCAAGCCCCCACTTGAGCATATTGCGTTTTGTTTCTCCGGACTTTCGCATCAAATCAAAAACCTTAATAAACAGAACGGGCAACACACAGGGCATAACATTCAAAAGCAAGCCGCCTAGCAAAGCCAAAAGGAGGTATAAAAGAAATGATTTTTTATTTAAAATGAAGTTTTTTTTTACCGTTTCCGTAGCGCCGGCATCATTGAACGCAGGCACACTATCAAATGAAACTTCTATGGTTCTTGGGGCCAGGCATATTCTGGAACACGCCTGATAAGTGAATTTGAGTTTTACATCATAAGGATTGCATGTTTCCGATACAAAGCTCACAGGCAAACTCACCACAAAAGAATCTTGCAGCAAAAATAAATCCATGTTCAAAACTTCGTTATGCAATTTTTCAGGCTCAGGCCATAATGCCAAACCAAACTTCATGCCTTCCGAAACAGGCTCTATGCTACTTGGAATCAAAAAATCATCCGGAACCGTATCTGCATTTATGTGCCAGCCTTGCGGTATTATAATCTCCACATAAAGGGTATCGCCGGCCTGTGGAATTTCTTGTGAGTAAAACAATTTCGTTTTTGGCGGTTCCATATTGTTTAAAGATACGGGAACCTGCGTCACTGCAAAGCTTGCGAAAAATGCAATGCTTAAAAAAAACAAACGAATCATATTGAGTCAATTAATTTTTGGGCTAGCCTCACGGTTGCCTTGTCTATCATTCTGCCGTCTATTGCAGCGGCACCGCCAAGGGCAGCTTTTGATGCGGCTAAAACGCGGTTTGCGCGGTCTATTTCTTCTTGCGAAGGCGAAAACACACCGTTTATGGTTTCTATTTGCCCCGGATGAATTGCCCATTTGCCATCAAAACCAAGAGCAGATGCTATTTTTGCGCTTTTCACAAGCCCTTGCAAATCTCTGAAACTTCCGTAAGGTGCATCAATTGCCAGCAAATTATGAGCTTTTGCAGTTTGCACAATTTTAGACATTGCAAAATTCCATCTATGACCCGGATACATTTCTTCTTCATTTTCGCCGTGCCCGCTAATGCTGCTCAATCTTGCTCCTATGGAGGCACTGTAATCCGCTATTCCAAAAATGAGAGAACGAACTCTTGGCGCAGAAGCAATTTCTGCAATATTTTCAATTCCAATTGCAGACTCAATGCTGGCATCTATGGCTATGGGAGTTTGCGTGCCGGTCTCGGCTTCAATGCCGTCTAGCAGGCGCGAAAGAAAGTGCACATCACCTGCGCTATCTACCTTTGGCAGCACAATGGAATCTATTTTTGCGGGAGCTGCCTGTGCAACCTCTATAACGTCGCGAAAGCAATAGGGCGTATCAACGCTATTCACTCGCACGGATATTCCGCCATTCCAATTTTCAACATTTTTCAAAGCGGCAGTTACTAATTCTCTAGCTGCCGACTTTGCTTCTAGGGGAACGGAATCTTCCATATCCAGCATAACAACATCTGCAGCGAGTTCAAATGCCTTTTTGAGCATTTTCTCTGAATGCCCGGGTACGGATAATGTTGATCTTTGTCTACGAATCATGAGTATAAGATAGAAATTAGGTTGCATTATTTTCTATTTTAATTACATGCTAAAAAAAATTGCTTTTCCCATTATTGTGGCTACTTACGGCTTTTTCTTAGCCTCATGCAGCTCGGTATTTGAAAAAGTAAAAGATGTATTAAACGATACTTCACAAAAGCAGGACCAGCCCAATGACCCTAATCCTCCGGCTCAAGATGATTCTGGGCAAAGAAAAACGTCCAAGTAGATTATTCGCCTTTGGCGATTCACCAGCGAAATGTAAAGAGGGAAGGGAGTACTCGCCCTTAGCGATTCACCAGCGAAATGTAAAGCGGGAAGGGAGTATTCGCCCTTAGCGATTCACCAGCGAAATATTCAGCGGTTTCCTAAGGAGGGCTGGGCAAACTGCCCCCTCCCCGGAGGGAAATTTTTTGCTGTCAAGAATTCTGGCATAAAAGTGCTCACCTATGTTTCTGAAATTTTTTACGGTAAACAACTCCTACCTTACCCATACTTGAATGGCGCCTCTCTTTGTTTTCTTTTTTCTAGGTCCTCGTAAAAAATGACTCTTTCAACAAGTAAATGCGTAAAATCTTGAAGACTCATATCAAAACCGCTGGCAAAACAAAGTATGAATTCTAGCTTAGGTATTCTTTTCCCGCTTTCAACAAGTGATATATATTGCCTGCTAAAACCGCATTTTTTTGAGAATTCATGCTGAGACATTTTTTTGATACTTCTTTGACATGGAAGCACAAATCGGAGTGCTTGTTCTATGGACTTTCGTAAGTGGCAGTAATTTTCCATCTTACCTTTTGCTGGATACGCCATTAAATTAATATAATAAAAAAACTCGAAAAAACATAGAAAATATTTAAGAAAAATAAAAAACCTGCATTTGGCAACAATGTGTTGACGTTTTTTTTACCAATATCACGTTTTTCTGTGTTAGGCAAAGATACGCCGCTTTTCTGCCCTTCGCTGCCACCCCGCCTTCGGCACCGTATATCAGCGTTTATTGTATTACTGAGCAGGTACCAGCGACCGGGCGCGTAATTCTTTTTTCAATGCGCGTTTTATTTTTGTAGCAGCATAACGCTCAGCGCGGGTGGGTCTGCTAACAAACTCCTCTTCCTCATATTCCTCTACTTGCACAATATCATCCGGATTGGCGAATATTTGAGGCGGAGGGAATAATTGCAAAGACGCCGTGTCGCCGGTGTTTTGCCGCAATAAATCCAAAGCCTTGCTCAGCGGCTCATCATCTTCTATTTTGAACTCCATTGTTTTTTTTGTTTTTGGGTGCTTAAATTTTATTCTGCAAGATTGCAAAAGTTGAGCGGGTGCTATTTCCAAAAGATTTTCCACAACCGAGCGGTAAATGGGAGCTATTCTCTTTGCGCTTTCTTCCCTGCCGTCATAAACAGGGTCGCCAATAACCGGATTTCCCAAGTAACGTGCATGAACGCGAATTTGGTGAGTTCTGCCTGTGTCTAATTTAAATTCCACAAGAGAGGCAATGCTAAAAGTTTCCAAAGTTTTGTAGTTGGTGACGGCAGTTTTGCCGTTTGCTTGCACCGCCATTTTTAAACGGTTTTTTTGGTCACGCTCTATGGGTGCACTGATTGTTCCTTCTCGGTCGCGCAATATTCCCCAAATAACGGCTCTATATGTGCGCTCTAAAGTTCGCTCTTCCAGTTGGCGAGTCAGTTCTTTGTGAGCAAAATCCGTTTTTGCAACAACAAGCAAACCCGGAGTGTCTTTGTCTAGGCGATGCAGAATTCCGGGGCGCAGCGGGCCGTTTATTTTTGAAAGGGTTTTAAAGTGCCAAAGCAGACCTGCTGCAAGCGTACCCTTGCTTATTCCATTCCCGGGGTGCATAACCATATTACGCGGTTTATTTATTATAACCAAGTGTTCATCTTCAAAAACTATGTTCAAAGGTATATTTTCCGGCTCCAAAAGGCTTTCTTTTTTTTCAGGCATTTGCAGAATTTCTATTTCTGCGTGGGGGTTGCCGCAAGGGGCAATCCCTACTTGAAAATTTTTCTGCAAAACTTTTCCGTTCTGCAAAACTTTCCCCTCCGCAATGATTTTTTGCAAATCAGTGCGTGAATATTCTGGATATTTGTGCTGAAGATACTTGTCTAAACGCATCTCTTCATCTACTCATCCACTCTAATCATCTCAATGCGACGGTTTTGTTCTCTGCCGGCAGCAGTTTTGTTGTCTTCTATTGGTATATCTTGACCAAAACCTACGGCACTCATGCGGCTCATTGAGACACCCTGGCGAGCCAGATAACCTACAACAGCCCTTGCACGGCGCTCTGAGAGTTCTTGATTAGCCCTTGGATTCCCAACATTATCGGTATGACCCTGAATTTCAATTTTAACCTGCGGATAAGCCAAAAGCTGCTCCACAACTCCATCGAGAACTTTCATTGCATTCGGGGTCAAAGTTGCATTGCCACTGCCAAATGTTACGCCCTGCAAATTGACTCGCGCTTCAATAACAGGTGCCGGTGGAGGCTCTTCAACCTCAACTTGCACAATTGCAATTTCCGTGCCGCCTTCTCCGGTAGCAGTCAGTTTGAAAACCGTACTTTCATCAAGCTTCACTCTCTTTGTGCCTCTAGCAGGAACCTTGCCTATGTCGTTATCAATCTCAATTTCGGTGGCATTGGTCACCTGCCAATTCAAGGTGACAGTTTGACCGGCTTGAATAGATTCCGAACTTGCGGTGAATATAACCACAGGCGGCGGACCGGATAACACTTCAACTTCCACAGATTCCGTTTTTGTGCCGCCGGGACCCGTTGCTATAAGGGTAAAGGCTGATATTCCGGCATCCGAAACCCTAACTCTTCTTGTGCCTTGGGTAGCAACCTTGCCTATGCCTTCTATCTCAACCTCAGTAGCTTCTGTAACCATCCACGTTAGCGTAACGGATTGCCCCATCTGCACAGCTTCCGGGCTTGCGCTAAATACAATGACGGGACCAGGCGCAGACTCTACAATTATTTCCAGCGTTTCTCTTCTCACGCCACCATCTCCTGTAGCGGTAAGAGTGTATGCAGTTGTTTCCGAAGGTTTAACTCTCCTTGAACCTTGAAGAGATACATCACCTATGCCTTCTATGCTAACCTCATTGGCATTGGTAACTACCCAACTCAAAGTTATAAACTGTCCGGAAGATATGGACGCCTGATCCGTATTAAATATGACAGTTGGGAGATCTGCTACAATCTCTTCCACAGGGCAGCCATTGTTTTCAAGAGGTCCCGGTTCGTAAGGACATAAATCTATGCCGGTGCATATATGCGCAAACTCATGTTGCCTTCCTTCTCTGGCAACCCAAGGGTCGCAAACTCCATCTCCATCCGTATCGGGATTGCGATATGCTTCATATTCCTCTGGCGGCTCTATAGTAAAGATTTTGAAATTTAAACCTCCGAACGCTAGATATTTTGGAATCAAAGCTGCATCGTAAGTTAAATTATTCATTGGGACAGTCAGATTTCTTACGTATTTATCTTCATCTCCAAGCAACATTTGAACACCCATTTGCAGGTCAACATATTTTGAAAAATGGAAAGTGGAACCAAAAGTGAACGTAGATGTGTTAACTTCAGCTTCTGTGCTTTTAAATACCGGCAAATTGTTTGGCATATCCATGTAAAATTCGCCAAGAAGTGATATAAAGCGGGAAGGAGTCCATTCTACAGCTGTAGACACAGTTTGAACTACAGGGTAGTTAGAGCCATCTTCTCCGAGAGCCTGCCTGTACATATAGTTAAAGTGAAACAGCAAAGGAACTTGAGCTTGAAGCTTGTTTAGGTCAAAGGTTACCGCTCCGCCGAATTTGAGCGTTGACATTGTGTTTGTATAGGTGGATGCTCCAGGCGCAATCGGTCTGTTTTCTGTTTTTACATTCAAAAGAGACGGATCGCGAACCCAAAGCCCGTGGTAGCTTGTGCGACCAACACCCATAGAACCTCCAAAAAACGCAGCAATATCAACGGGTATATCGTCACCAAGAGGAATGCGGATTTTAGCCAAAATTTGTAAATCTCCTTGACCGCCCGCATTAATGTTGTCTGCGCAGTCTCCAATTAAACAAGGTTCGCTTTGGTTTATTCCTATTCTTTCATAATACATGGGCAGGCTTATTCCAAAATCAAAGTAATCGGAAAGACCTAGCGAAATAAAAGGATATCCGTTTATACCGATATAGGAATCGCCTAAAGACACCTTTCTGTTGTCCGGACACATGTCTATATCCATTAAATAATCTGGGGTTGGCGAAACGCAGAGCAGTCCTCCATTTCCTACTAACGGGTTCAAGCCGGTTCCTTCTATGAAGGCTCCTATTCCAAAGCGGCCGTGCCCAAGAGTTTTTGCGCTTTGCGTTTTGTGAAAACCAAGCTGTCCATAAAAATTGAAATTATCTGCATTAGCAAATGCAGAAACAGCGAATATTGCAAGAAACAATACTGATCTTACTTTTTTAGAAATTGAAATACACTCCATATCCTGCAATGTAGAAATTTCTAAATTGCAGAAATGAAAAAAAATGCAATTTTAGGCATCTTTTTATCGCTTTTTTGCTTTTTTGCGCTAAGTAGCAGTTTTGCGCAGGGTTTGCCTTTTGTGCTGGGAGCTGTTTTGGAAACGGGCTCCGGTTTGCTTGAAAGCAATAATTATGGTTCGGGAATAGTGAGAACCACGCCTTTTGTGGGAGTTTGGATAGATGGCATTGGTTTTGCAAGAGTTGGGATTAGCACGGGCAGCAGAGAAATTGACTCCACCGGATTTTCGGAAGAGTTAAAAAGGCTTGATTTTTCCGCACAAGTAGGTTTTTCTGCTATTGGCCCGCAGCGACCTTACATTGCAGGTTCTTATGTGAGGAGCAAAGCCTATTCCCCTAGCTCGGACATTGAATGGAACGAGTTGGGTTTAGGCATTGGTCATAGATTTTCGCTTTCGCCTTTTGCAGCAATTGTTGTAGAGGCTGAGCATAGGTGGATTATGAAACATTACGACCGCATTCAACGTCTTAACATTTCCGGAACACGATTGCAAATGAATTTTGGCCTGATGGCTCATGTGCTTTAGTTTAAAGAATTTCGCTTAACATTAATAATGCTTCTTTTGTTTCCGGAACGTCGTGTACTCGTAGAATTTTTATGCCTTTTTGTGCGGCTATTATGCCGGAAATTATGCTTGGGATAAGACGGTTGCTGCTTTCCAGACCTTTGATTTTTGAGATGTAGCTTTTTCTGCTGACTCCCAGTAAAACCGGGTATTTTGTTTGACACAGCTCGTTTATATTTGCTATTAATGCAAGGTTTTCTTCTTGAGTTTTTCCAAAACCAATGCCCGGATCTATGTATATATTTTTGCCACCATATTTTTCCAATAATTCTGCGCGCTTTAGCAAATAACTTTTTACACCCTGTACCGAAGATGAGCCTGTGTGCTGCAAAACGGCATCGGCTTTTGTATCTATTATTGTTTTGAGCATTTTGCCATCATGCTCCATTGCAGAAATATCGTTTATAATGCTTGCTCCGGCTTTGACCGCTTTCAAGGCCACGTTCGCCTTTGTGGTATCTATGGAAATTTGAAAATCCTCTCTATTTTGCTCTTTTGCAAGCATTTCTATAACCGGAATAACCCTTGCAAGCTCTTCTTCCTCTGAAATCGGAACAAAACCCGGACGCGTGCTTTCTCCGCCAATATCCAAAATATCCGCACCTTCATCCAAGAGCTTTAAGCCATGTTCAAAAGCTTTTTGCGGTTCGCTATACTTGCCTCCATCAAAAAAGCTATCCGGAGTGCAGTTTATTATGCCCATTATTTTGGGAAGAGTCATTGAAGGGAAAGGTAGTAAAGTAAACATTGATTAAGTCGTTATTTACTATATTCTACACGGATGAAACAATTATTGAACAAAACTCCTTTTTACGTGGCTGTAGCTGCGGTGGCGCTTGTTTTAGACCAGATTACCAAATTCTGGGCAGACTCGCACCCGCCCGGATGGAAAATGCCTATTATAGGTGATGGTGATGGCTTGCTAAACTTTATTATTGTGTATAATGAAGGCGCGGCTTTTTCCTTGAATCCTCAGAAAATTGTGTCTTGGCTTTCGCCAACCATATTCTTTGGAATCTTAACCATTATAGCTGTTGTGGGTGCTATCTATTTTTTCAGGAGCCTGGCAAAAGAAGACTACGCATCCAAGCTCGGCATTGCTCTTATAATTTCCGGAGCGCTTGGAAATTTTTGCGACCGTTTGCGCATTGGCAAGGTGGTAGATTTTATAGATGTTGATTTTCCGGACTTCATTTTTGAGCGCTGGCCAACATTCAATCTAGCTGACTCCTGGGTCACCATAGGAATAGTGTTGTTGTTTATAGGCGCATACCTAGTGCGACCGGCTAAACAAAAGGCGTAGTATGCTTGAACCTTGGTTTATTTTGCGTGTTCCAACAGCTTCTGTTTTTGTTTATGTTATGCCCAAAGGGCGGAATTTAAAAACATGGTCTGTTGAAATGGTTTCAGCAATTTTGAATGTTCCAAGTATTGAATTTGAAACCGATAATGGCAAGCCTCGCTTGCCTCAGGGTGCAGGTCATGTTAACTGGAGCCACAGCAAGGGGGAATGCGTTCTTGCTTATTCCAAGGAATGCGAGGTTGGCATAGACTTGGAATTTTACCGAGAAAGAAATTTTGAAGCCATTTCAAAAAGATTTTTTGCTGAAAGCGAAGCTACAAGCGAGGCAAAAAATTTTTACCATTTGTGGACAAAAAAAGAAGCATATTACAAGTGCATGGGTGGCAGTTTTTTTTCAACCCTAAAAAACGATTCTTACCTAAACGCAAAAATTTTACACCTGCAAGGGCCGTACAAAGAAAAGCACGAGTTTGCTCTTTGCGCTAAAATCATTGCACCCTGTCGAACCACACGCCTCTGAAAGTTTTAAAACGCCAAACTTGCTTGCCTTTTTCGGTGATATAGTATTCTGCGGTGGCTCCATCGTTTCTTGTGTATAACACTTGAAAACAATCAACACCATGGATGCGTGCTTTTTTTCCGGTATGCTTGGCTTCTACGGTAAACCAGCCGCCCAAAACAAAAGGAAGCTCCCAAACAGCAGGAAGCGTTTTTAAATTTTCATTTTTATCGTCTGCATCTATTTTTTCCGCTAAAAAGTAGAGGAACTCTTCCGGTATAATATCATTGTCAAAGGAAATGGAAGAGGCGGAGTCGCTTTGGTTATTATGCCAATAATTCATTGCCGGGGTTTTTGCATAGTCTCTGAAATTCCACTCGACGGAGTATAAACCGCTTCTAGTTGAATTTTGCCAAACAGGCTTTTTTGCAACTGCAAGCCCGGTTGTGTGCATTGAAAAAGACGTGTCAATAGAGCGGTATTGCATTTCCGCTGAAAATTTAATGCTATCCCCGATTTTTTGGGTGTGAATTCTAGCTGTTACCGGATAAATCTTTGCGCCCATGGGGAGTTTAGCTGAAAACCAAGCGTCATTTGCTTTGACCAGACTAATTGCCAAAAGGCAGATGAAAAGAATGCGTTTAGCCATTAAATCAAACGGTCTGCAAGCTGCCCGCTAAATTCCGGTGTGTTATAGAAACCGCTCGAAATGCGCTCTTTGGCAAGAGAAATTTTCTCTTCTCTTACTTCTGGCAGGGCATTTGCTCTTGACATAACCAAAGCTTCTGCTGGGCTTTTGCCGGCATTTGCAGATATGGAAACCTGAACAGCGGAAGTTTTACCCATTTCCGCCTTTCCGCCTTCCTTTTTCGCCTGCACATCACCAGCGGAGGCTCTTTTAGCCCACTCAGCCGCACCGCTTTGAATATTAATATCAGAAATCTGCATATCTTTACCTCTAACACTATTATCGGCTAATATAGAAAAAAACTTTAGTAATTAATGATTAACTCAGATTTCATGGCTTTGGGAGTAGGGAGTAGGTATGCTCATAAAAAAGTGTGCGATGCAAAGGGTATGCTTCGTTACTTTAATTCAAGATATTTATGGTTGGCAACCCGATTTCTGGACTCTTTTCAAGAAAGAGTCCAAAGAATCGGTGCGTAAATTAACGGTAGTAGTTGCTTACTAATTGCATTCGCCAGCC
>JAITUM010000102.1 GCA_031286305.1 Candidatus Fibrimonadaceae bacterium
GGGTATAGGCAATGCAAAAAAACATTGTTTTTAAGCAGATTTAGTCGTTTATTTGTGCAGTTCCCTATACCCCACACCCCATACCCTATACCCAAGCGAGTAAATCAGCGTTTACTATACTTTTGTTAATTCCACATTGCTTATGCAAAAAATTGTATTTTCATAGTGAGTGGTTCATATAAAACGGAGAAAAAACAAAATGAACATGAATGACAGTAATTTGTTAAAGGAAGTATTAGGTTCCATTGGAAATACTATTAAAGATAATTTAAAGCGATAAAAAGGTTGAGGCAATAACATGCAATTACAAGTATCTCATATTTCCTCTCAGGACGGTAGCTACCAATTCAAGGTAGTTCGTTTGGATGGCGGAAAAAGCTCCGATCCTGTGACTTTGGTATCGCCTAAAGATGTGTCGATAGGGCGAGGAGACAAGAAACTGCTGAGCGAATTGCGCTGGTATCTTGAAGAATATTTGGATATGCCGCTGGACGTACATACCGAACGATCAAAAGATGTTCAAAAAGCATTGCGTAATTGGGGGAAAGAATGTTTTGAAGCCTTATTTACAGGGCATGCACGTGACTGGTTTCAGGAAGCGCGGCGCGGCGGTTTAGAAAATTTACAACTGAAAATATCCAGTGATGATCCAGCTGTCTTGTCTTGGCCGTGGGAAGCTTTGTATTGCGATGACGATAAATTCCTTGCACAACGCTGTTGTATAGAACGTCAACTTTCAAAACTTGGCGCCCCGTTGCCATTATCGGCTGAATTACCGCAGGATGAAATTAACATTTTATATGTAATACCACGGCCATTTGGAGACAGAGACGTCGGTTTTCAGACATTGGCCCGACCGTTAATTGACTATGTGCACGACAACAAACTTCCGGTACATATACATATATTACGGCCGCCAACTTTTGAGCAGCTACGATCTGTGCTGCGTTCAACCCCTAACTTCTATCATATCGTACATTTTGACGGGCACGGAGGATACGATACGCAAGGCGAGCTAATTTTCGAGGATTGCAATGAGAAAAAAAAATCTGTAAAAACCGAAAAATTGAGCCAACTTTTAGCGGAACATCGTATACCTATCATGATACTCAATGCTTGCCAATCCGCTATGTTAGATGAAAAAGCCAATAATGCTTTCGCATCTGTAGCGGCAAGCCTGTTACAAGCCGGTATCCGAAGTGTCGTGGCTATGAGTTACAGTTTATATGTAAGCGGCGCAAAAGTGTTTGTCCCGGATTTTTATCAACGCCTCTTTGAAACCGGAAACATGGCTGAAGCAATCCGTGCAGGGCGACAGGCAATGTATAATAATGAGAATCGTTTTTGTTTTTTTGGCGAGCATCCTCTACAGGATTGGATTGTACCGATGTTGTACCAAAACCTTTCATCTGATAAAACTATAATACCACCGCTTAAGTCCCAAACTGAGATTGAAGATAAAGGTCTATTGCCAAAAGAAGTTTTAGATATCGGAGATTATCGTTTCATCGGACGTGAAAGGATGATTCATACACTGGAACGCGCTGTGTTGCGGCAGGATCAGGCGGGGTTACTTATTCACGGAATGGCTGGAATTGGGAAAACAACATTAGCTAAAGGTTTTTTACATTGGCTCAATGATACAAACGGGCTTGAAAATCAAGTGGTTTGGTTTGATTTTAGAGATATACGTAGTTTTGAGTATATTGTAAATAAGTTGGTAGGCGATATTTTTGAAACGAACGCAATAGCTTTGCCGGACAATGAAAAGCTGTCTTTGCTGATAAAAACGCTGAAAGACAACCGGTATTTTATAGTATGGGATAATTTTGAATCTGCGTCTGGGATTGACGGAACCGAAGTGAAGCCACAACTTACGGGTGAAGAAAAAGATAAATTAAAAAATCTGCTTAAAAAACTTAGGGGTGGTAAAACAAAGATACTGATTACCAGCCGCGCTCCGGAAAATTGGCTTACTGTTCAGGAATGTTACCGTGTTCCGTTGGGTGGTATGCGGGGCGAAGAAGTTTGGGAATACTGTAACGCTGTGGTAAAAGACCTCGGTTTGAGAATTGAACGCAATAATAAAGAATTTGCGGAAGTTATAAGCAAGCTCGACGGAAACCCGCTTGCGATACGCGCTATTTTACTGCGTTTAGAGAAACGCCCCTTAGTTTACGTAACCCAGCTTCTTGCGGAACTTGATGATGAATTTAAGGGTTTTGAAGGTGATGAAAGCACACAGCGGATACAAGCGGCTTTTAATATATTTAATCGTGGCTTAGATGAAAAATTAGCACCAATTTTACAGTTGATAGGACTGCATGAGCATTATGTTGTCGCTGGTTATCTAGAATATATGCTTAAAGATACTGAATATCAAGACTCATGTGAATATTTAACAAATTGCTTTACGATGTTGGAAAATGCGGGATTTTGCCATGAAATTGTGGAACGAGTATATAAAATGCATCCTGCTCTGCGAAGCTGTCTTACGCAAACTTATCCTGCGCTAGAAACACTTCAAAGGGAGTTTGTCGGTGTAATGGGCTCAATTGCCAATAAGTTAGCGCCGAAGGAATTACATGAACAAAGAAATCAATTTATGTTAAACGAAGCCAATTTTTATAGAGCTATGAATATGGCGCCAAAACTGGAAATGGAAATACATGATATGGCACTTACCCAAGCCCTTGCGGCATTTATGCAAAACAACAGAAATTTTTATCAGGCTGCATTTTTACTTAATTCTCTCGCTGAAAAAGCCAATAAATATAATAATATGAAGTTTGTGGCGACGGCTTATCATCAACTGGGGATGATTGCAGAGGAACAACGAGATTTTCAGGCGGCGGAAAAATGGTATGAAAAAACGTTGGAAATAGAATTGAAACAAGGAAACGAATACGGCGCAGCAAGCACCTACCATCAACTGGGGATAATTGCACAAGAACAACGAGAGTTTCAGGTGGCGGAAAAATGGCATGAAAAAACGTTGGAAATAAATTTGAAACAAGGAAACGAATACGGCGCAGCAAGCGCCTACCATCAACTGGGGATAATTGCGCAGGAGCAACGTGATTTTCAGGCGGCAAAAAAATGGTATGAAAAAGCGTTGGAAATAAATTTGAAACGAGGAAACGAATACAGCGCAGCAATGACCTACCATCAACTGGGGATGATTGCAGAGGAACAACGAGATTTTCAGGCAGCAGAAAAATGGTATGAAAAAACGTTGGAAATAGATTTGAAACACGGGAACGAACACGGCGCAGCAAGCACCTACCATCAACTGGGGATGATTGCAGAGAAACAAAGAAATTTTCAGGCGGCAAAAAAATGGTATGAAAAAGCGTTGGAAATTAAATTGAAACAAGGAAACGAACACGGCGCAGCAAGCACCTACCATCAATTAGGAAATCTATATGATACCATGGGCGAAAATGAAATTTCCGGGCACTTTTATATAGAGGCGCTAAAAAGGTTTATACAAAGTAATGATGAGTACCACGCATCAGTGGCAATAGAAAATTTTGTCCTTTTACTGCAATCATCCGACAACGCAACGCAAGAAAAATTACGCAAACTTTGGATCGAAAATGGTCTCGATCCTGAACTTTTAAATAAAACGGAGGAAAAACCAAATGAACACAAATAACATTAACTCACATGAAAACGGCCGTATTTTGCGAGAACTCGCTTCAGCGCAGCCGGGTTTTGCCGAATATTGCAATTATTACGACATTGAAGGCAGTGCTTATCTTGAGTTAGGACGAGTTATGGAGGCGAAACGAGATTATACGGCGGTGTTGGGTTGGTATGCATACCATCAATTTGCAAAATGCTGAAGTTCAAGCGTTTCATTTTCGAATGCCTTGAAATTTTTCATCGAAAGACTTGTTAACATTGTATTACCTCCTAAACAAGCTCTTTGACAATTTTACCAATTGTACTATGACGTCCTTTTACACCACTTACCTTTGTACTGTCTGGGCTGATATTTTTCCTTAGCGTTGACATATTACCATCAAATTCGCCATCCAACATTTTGAAAAGTAATTCACGTTTACTCTGTAACTTGTTGAATTGCAATTCAGACATATCACTCAATAAAATAAACTGCTACATAAAAACTCAGCCACGTTGCAGGGCAAGGCACGCCTTGCCCCTACTGGCACCACACAACAAACCCGATAAATACCGCATTTATTCCAAATGTTAAATGAAAATCAATATCCGCATCCGCATGTAGAGACGCAATGCATTGCGTCTCTACGTTAAACCCCAAAAACGCCCCAAATCCCGCGTTTCCCGCCCAAAATCACCGCTTTTCCCTCGAAAACAGGCTTGGGCACGGCATATGAGGCAGGCGCGATGATTGAAGATGTCACAGCGGATATCACGCTTTATGCGCAATGGGCTATCAACACCTACACCGTCTCTTTCCTTGACGATGATGGCGAAACAGAGCTTGCCGATGCCGAAACCATAAACCACGGCGAAAAAGCAACCGCACCAGCCGACCCAACAAAAGCAGGCTACAACTTCGTAGGCTGGCTTGATGAAAACGATGACGAGTTCAATTTTGACACCCAAATCACCGCAGACATAAAGCTAACCGCGAAGTGGACCGAGACAGTGCCAATTCTCAATTCTCGTACGGGCGGGTTTGAAACCCGCCCCTTCTACTACGACCTAAAAGGCCAACCCTTGGGCACAACCAAACCAACCGTCCCGGGCGCGTACATTGAAAAAAACGGCAAACAAATACGAAAAATATCTGTGCAATAACTTGTTAATATTCCCTAAAATTTTTAGGGAATATTTTTCTGACTTTACTTCAAAATTTTGATAATATATTTGCTTATTGCGGGGGCTGAATTTTTATTTTCCCCTGCAGTTCGGAAATTTTATCTCCTACTGCCTGCAGACCGCACTTTACTTTGTCCACATTTTCTTCGTTAATGCAACCCTCAAGCGAATGCAAACCGCTTTTTACTTTTTCAAGAGCAAAATCCGCTTTTTTAGCTACCTTATCCTTGAACTTTAGCAAATTGCAACTACAGTCACAATCCGAGCTGCACTCGCACACGTCTATGCAGCCACAAGAGCATTCCTCTTTGCAGCAAATACTTTTTCTGTTCTTATAAAAATGAAAGCCAGCAGCTGCAGTAGCTGCTCCAAGCAAAAAAGGACCCCAAAAAGCCATAAAAACCTCTCTGTTAAAGTGTATGACTAATAATATAGTAATTAATGATTACTCGCCCAGTGCTTCCTATAACAAATCCAAAACGTTTTCCCCTTCGTTGGTGCGATTTGCTAAGTTTTCAAGAGATTTGATTTGATTTTGAATTTCACTGTACAGTTCAAAATCGTTTCTCGCTTCCCTTAACTTGGTTTTGAGAAGCGAAATGCGAAGCTTTAGCACGGCATTTGAAAAATCCATTATTGCAGTCGCTGTTGTCCAGGGTTTTTCCGGCAAACGAGTTAGCAACTCTCTGTGAGTTGGAGGCAATTTATCGTAAAGAAGCTTTAAATCTATTTTGCCGGCATCTTCGTAAAGAGCATAACCATAATCCAAAAGCTCGGCAAGCCAACGAGAAGTCAAAAGGCTTGGATCGCAAATGCGAATTGCCGCTCCCTGAAGCTCAGGGTTTCTAAAAATAACGCTCACAAGCCAAATCTCATTACTCGGCAAAGATTTCCAAGGAATTTCCGGCTCCTCTTTTTGAACAACATTTTCTTGTGCAAAGGTTTTTTTTACCGGAAAAGTTGGCAAATTTTTGCTCGCTCCGAATCTCTCGCTTAACAAATTCAAATATTGAGTTTTCAACTCGACATTGTTCATTGAAGATATTAAACCTTTTGCCCTTGAAACAAAAGCGGCCTTTTCTTCAGGGCTTGAAAGCGGTTTTTTGTCTGCCAAATAATTCAGCCAGTTCTTTGCCTTGCTTTGGCATTTTTTAAAAGCCTCTGCACCGTTTTGAATAACAAGTGAATCCGGATCGGTTTTTTCACCGCTCTCATTTGTCAAATCCACAACACTCACAGAAAAACTCTGCGTTAACAAAACTTCAATGCACCGCTCCGTTGCTGCCTGCCCAGCGGCATCCCCATCCAAGCTGATATACGCGGCTTTTGTATACCTCGCTAACAACTTTGCCTGAATTTCGGAAAGCGCAATGCCGGAAATTGCAACCACATTCTCCACACCGCTTTGGAACATGGATATTACATCAAAATAACCTTCAACCAAAATAACGGAATTTTCTTTTGATATAGCTCTGCGGCTATTGTTCAAACCAAAAAGAATTTCGCTTTTATTATAAATCAAAGTTTCCGGAGAATTCATGTATTTAGCGGGGCTGTTTCCGCCCAAATCACGCCCGCCAAAACCCACAACGGCACCCGATAAACTGCATATGGGAATCATCAGCCTGTCTCTGAATTTATCTATTGCTCTGCCATCTTTCTCGGAGGCCAAACCCGCTTTTATAACAAGCTCGGGTTTAAATCCGTTTTTGTCGGCAAGCTCCAAAAATCCACCTTGAGGCACATATCCAAGCCCAAATAAATCTCTTGTTTTTTCCGTTATCCCTCTGTTTTCCAAATAATTTTTTGCAAAATCAGATTTCAAAAGCTGTTCTCTGAACCAAGAACCTGCAAGTTCGTTTATTTTACGAACTAAATCTTTTTCCTCATAATTTTCATTTTGCGCTTGTATAAGTGTTGGCAAAGTAAAACCAATCGTGTTTGCCACAAATTCTACGGCTGAGCGAAAATCTAGTTTTTCATGCTCAATAACAAATTTGAACACATCGCCGCCCGCTCCGCATGCAAAGCACTTGTAAATTCCCATATTCGGATTTACATTCATGCTGGGGTTGCTATCGTTGTGAAATGGGCACAGTCCTAAATATTTTCCGCCGCCTATTCGTTTTAGAGGAATAAATTGTTCAATCACAAGGCTTATATCCGCCTCTTCTTTTAACCGCCTTATCGCTTCTTCAGGGTAAAACGGCATCAAAAATTCCCCGCTAAAAAACGCTGCAAAATTATGGCGGCGGCGGTTTTGTCAATTTTATTTTTGGATGTCCCCACAATTGCCATGGCATCTTGGGTGCTGTACGATTCGTCTTGGGTATGCAATTCTATTTCGGGGAATTTTTTTTGCAATTCTTTTGCAAAATTTTCAACAGTTTTTTGTTTGCTGTCCGGATGGTTATTTGGGTGTATTGGCATTCCAAGCACAAAGTCTGTTATTTTATTTGTTTTTACCTGCTTTTCCAGTTCTGTCCACAGATTTTTTTCGCTCAAATCTATGGTTTCCCTTGGAAACGCTATGCCAATGGAGCCACAAGCAAAGGCAAGTCCAACCCTTCGCTCTCCATAATCTATGGCAAGGTAATTTTTGGGCATATTATCCTCCAATAACCATTTTTATTTGCGCCCACTCGCTCTATTATTCCTTCGGATTTCAGCTTTTCTATATTTCTATAAACAGTTCTTTCTTTAACGGCTAAAAGATTAGCTATTTCCAAAACGGTAATATTAGCTTTTTGCTTTATGGAATTTACAATATTATCTTTTATACTGACACTTTTATCATCATTTACCCTGACATTTATCATGACATTTTGTTGTTTTTTGTCAGTTTCTTCAATTTTTCTGATTTTTCCAGTGATAATTTGCTCTACAAATATAAGTTTTTTTTCCACGCAATTTGCTACATAATCTAAAAGAGGCTCAATTTGTTTTATTGCAGCATTTGCTCCATTATAAGGTTCTGCTCCTGTTATTTTATCACATTTAACCAGTGCATCAATGTAATTTTTGCGGTCGGCGGTTTGAATGACTATCATCGGGTAACCGTGTCTGAGCAAAATAAAATTCACAAGCAATCTGGCTATTCTGCCGTTGCCATCTTCAAAAGGATGTATGCGAATATAACGATAATGAAATAATGCTGCAAGCTCTATGGCAGACAATGTTTTCTTTTTTTCGTTTTCATTATACCATTTTACAAGGTCGCTCATCATAGACGGCGTTTCTTCGGGTGAGGCATAATCAAACATTTCACCGGATGGTGTAAGGACGGAATTTGGTCGGGTTTTATACACCCCTGCATGTATTTTGTACCTATACTCTTTGTTTGAACTCAGTTTATAAAAATCTCCGGCTAAAATTGTTCGGTTGAGTTCTCTAATAAAAATTTCCGATAGGGGGCGCTTGTCCAAAGCTTCAATTTTCATCATTTCCAAGCCTACATTATGAGCTTTCATCTCTTCAAAATCACGCATAGGGCCGCTGCCCTCTACTTGCCCAAAGAATAGCAATAATTTTGTTTGCCCGTATGTTAAGGTATTGCCTTCAATATGATTTGAATTGTAATTGAAATCAACCATAAAAGCTTGGTCAATGCTCCGTTGCAAACGTTCATTCAGGGGCTGTGAGTTTTCCCAAAACTCAAGCAGTTTCTGTATTTTTTTGGACTGTTTGGATTTCATTTTTACGCCGTTAATTTTAGAGTGTCTGAACCCATTTAGGCACAATTTCGCCTGCTTTGCCTTTTATGAATTCATCTGTGTAACCGCCGCTGATTTCTTCCAGGTTCAAGCACACAACATGTGCACCGGCTTGTTTTGCCACCTGCCTGAAACCTGCCGCTGGATACACCGCTCCGCTTGTGCCGATGTAAGCAAATAAATCACAGCTTGTCAATTCGCCGTAAATTCTATCCATTTCGAATGGAATTTCGCCAAACCAAACAATGTGGGGGCGCATTTTCGCTTTGCAAACCGGGCATTCTTCGGGCTGATTTTCTTTGCACTCAATTACGTGTTCAGCGGCACCCAAACAACGGACTTTCAAAAGTTCGCCGTGCATGGGAAGAACTCTTTTGCTACCGGCTCTTTGATGCAAATCATCTACGTTTTGCGTTATGAGCAGAAAATTATCTCCGAATTTTTCTTCCAATTTCACAAGCGCATAATGAGCAGCGTTAGGTTCGCACCTCAGCGCATCTTGCCGGCGTTTGTTGTAAAAATCTATAACTCGCTCGGGATGCTTTACAAAACCCTCCGGCGTTGCAACAACCTCCACAGGCTCATTTTCCCAAAGCCCACCCGAGTCTCTAAATGTAGGAATCCCGCTTTCTGCGCTAATTCCTGCTCCGGTTAAAATAACTACTTTTTTAAACTGCTTAGGTTCCATTTCTTTAAAGTAGAAAAGTCACACCGTTTCCCGCTTTGGAAACAGCACCCATATAACCACCGGTGCGCCCATCAAACTTGCAACAGCGTTGAGCGGTAGAGGCGGAAACCCCCACAAACCTTGCGACAGAAGACCGGCTACAAGAGCAAGCAACGCGCCTGTCAAAAGCGAACCTGGAATTAAAATTCTTTGATTATCGCTGTTAAAAAAACCTCTTGCCAAGTGCGGAGTGGCCATTCCTATAAAACCGATTGGTCCGCAGAAAGCCGTTGCTGCTGCCGCCAAAATCGCGGCTGCCACAAGCGAAAGCAAGCGTTTTTGCTTTACATTTATGCCTAAACTTTTTGCGCCATCCTCGCCAAGAGCAATGGCATTCAAATATTTTATGCAAAAAACTGCTAACACCAAACCCAACAAAACGCAAATTGCAAAATATGGCAACTCTGCCCAGCGGAGCCTGCCAAAAGAACCAAAACCCCATGATATAAAACCGCGCAAAGCATCTGCATTTGTGCTGTGCATTAAAATTGAAACAACAGCATCAGCAAAATACCCTGTCATTAAACCGAGCACCAAAAGCCCCGCATTGCCGGAAATGAATTTGGAAAACATAGCAATAAATGCAAGAACAGCCATTGCACCCAAAGCCGCCGCAGAAAGCAAACCTAGCGAACCAAGCCCAAAACCCGCAAGCAAAAAAAACGCAACCCCAAGCGAAGCACCGGAACTTATGCCAAGCACAAAAGGCCCTGCAAGCGGATTCCTAAAAACGCTTTGCAATAAAAGGCCGCTCAAAGAAAGCGCCGCCCCTGCAAGAGTAGCTGCCAGAGCTCTCGGCAAACGAAAGTCCCAAACAATGCGCCACTCAGCAGAATCTGCAACGCCTTGATTCAAAAGAATTTGAACAACATCAAAAATCGCTATTTCCGCCGAACCACTGAATATGGTTAATAAAAACGTAGCGAGAAGAAACGTTGATAATATTAAAAAGCGAAAAAACATTGTTTAGTTGAGAGACTATTTTAGTTGAGAGTTAAGAGTTGAGAGTTGAGAGTGTCTCTACAAACAACGGCTCTTTTACAGATAGCAACCGTGTGTGCAAAAATAATTCTCAATTCTCAATTCTCCTCTCTCAACTAGAGGTATTCGCTGCTAATTTTTAAATTGTTTCGCCACTTCCACTACTTTTGCAAATGCGGCTGGGTCTGTTATTGCCAAGTCTGCCAGAATTTTACGATTCAGGTCTATTTGGGCAACAGAAAGCAAGTGGATAAACTCGCTATACTTCAACCCATGCTCACGAACAGCGGCGTTCAAGCGGGTAATCCACAAAGAGCGGAAATCACCTTTTCTGTCGCGGCGATGAGTGTAAGCATATTGGCCGGCGCGAGTTGTAGCTTCTATGGCTAAACGCAAATTGCTTTTGCGGCGACCATAGTAACCCTTTGCGGCTTTGAGAATTTCTTTGCGGCGTTCACGGCTGGGAACTCTTGTTTTTGCTCTTGACATAAGACCTCCTAGGCTTCCACCAGCATACGTTTAACCCGGAATTCTTCTGTCTTTTTCACAATTCCATTTTGGCGCAAATTGCGTTTGCGCTTCGTGGTTTTTTTTGTGAGAATGTGACGCGCGCCGGAGTGTTTATATTTAACACTGCCGGAACCTGTTACTCGGAAGCGTTTTTTCGCTCCGCTGTGAGTTTTCATTTTAGGCATTTTGTCCTCTCTGGGAATTGGGGTCTCCCCCGTTGTTTAAAGCCTCACCTGCAGCCTTTTGCTCGGTTTCGTGCTTTGCCTGCCCACTCTCGGCTTGCGCCGGTTCGTCTGCTGGCTTTTGTGTTTCCTTTTTCTTTACACCCTTGCGGGGGCTAACTGCAATGGCAAAACACTTTTCCACTTTCAGTTCTTCTATGTCTCCATAAGGAGCCAAGTCTTCTCTGGCTTGGTCTATAAGGCGGTGGCCGAATTCCATTCTGGAAAGCTCTCTGCCTTTAAACTGAACCATAATTTTTACCTTGAAACCTTTTGCTAAAAACTCCTGAGCCTGCACCATACGGTAGCGGTAATCGTTTGTAGCGGTTTGAAAATGCAATTTTATTTCTTTCACTTGTCCGGTTGACTGCTGTTGCGCTTTTGCGGCTTTTTGTTTTTTTGCCTGCTCAAAGCGAAACTTGCCATAGTCTATTATTTTGCAAACCGGAGGAGTTGCATTAGGTGAAACTTCTACCAAGTCCAAGTCGGATTCTCTTGCTATTTGCAAGGCTCTTTGGGTATCTACAACCCCAACTTGTGCCCCTCTGGCGTCTATCAAACGAACTTGGGGAACTCTAATTTCCTGATTTGTGCGAATGCCGTCTTTTGGACGGTTCGGTTGTGGGCGACCTCGCGGGTGTGTTATCACAGTAAATCTTTCTCTCTTCTTTGGAAATTGTTTAACATAGTCCAAGAGAATTTTATTCCCGCGAACACTTTATCAGCATTTAAATCACCGCCATAAGGCCAATCGCCGGCTGCAGGTCGGCTTTCATCGGACCAGCCGTCGTGACGAATAACCTTGTAACCACCATATGCTCCGGCAGAAAACTGGCTAAATTGCAAACGAAACTCAAGCTCAAGGTTCAGAGTCGGCCCAAAAGAACTGACCACTCTGTCTCTGCTTGACTCACGAAGGTTCATCAACTCAACACCGGGACCTATGGAAGGTATTATATTAACAAAAGAATTTTGAGGCAATACCTTGTAACCCCACATCCAGGTTATACCATAGGCAAACCATTCGGTATTGCCACGTGTTGGGGTTATAGGCATAAAATCAACATCAAACCAAGTGCGCAACTGGTGGTACTCGGCACCAATTTCCACATGCCCACCCAAATGTTCTTTAGAATAGCTTTTTTCTGTATATTCGTTTATGAATTTGATACCATTAGACTTTATGCTACGGAAGCCACCCTTTAAAGATATGAAGCCACGTACCAAGTCTCGGTCATAAATTCCTTCGTTAGCAAAGGAGGCAGGCACCAAAAAAGCAAGCACCAATGCTATCGGCAAAATTTTAAGAAAAAATCGCATATGTTAAAATATACAAATTTTTTTGGGGAAATCCAAGCCCTAACATCTAATATTCAGCTCCAAAATAGACAATTTGGGTCTAATCACCGGTAAACAGGGTCTTGGAATGCCAAATTCCCAAGCTAGCCGGCAAAGGTCAGGCTTGAGTTATAATAATTCCTTTAACCTTTTATATTCTTGTTCATCCGTTAAATCCACGCTTTGCGGGCTAAGTGAGGCATAACCTTGTTCCAACCACCAATCATCAGTGCCTTCGCGCGCATTCTCTGCTTTGTGCCCCCTAAGGTCGTAAGCTTTGAGCTTTGAGCTTTGAGCTGAGAGCTGAGAGTTATAACGTGAGTCTTCGTTTACTAGGTAGGTCGTTTTATTGCCTAGATAATCTTTGGATTCTTCTGCTTCCACATAATAATCAACAAACATGTTTGTGCTTGTGGTGGCTACCCTAACTCCTTTGCATGGATTTTCGGGGCTACATGGCGGAACGTTAAAGTTCCATAGCGTTTGTTTTGGCATTCCGATAAAAGATTTTTCTTTCAGAATTTTTTGCACCCATTTTACAGCATAATCAAGAGCATCATCGCTTTGCTTTTGCAAGCTTACGGCTATGGCCGGCAATCCCCACAAGGCAGCTTCTCTTGCCGCTCCGACCGTGCCGCTATAAAAAGAAGCAACACCTGCATTATCGCCGTTATTCACACCGGAAACAATAAGGTCAAAATGCATATCTTTGTAAATGTGCTTTAAACCGAATTTTATGCAATCTGCCGGTGTGCCATCCACCCAAAAAGCTTCACATGGAAAGTTTTCTACCGGTGCATAGTGCAGGGAGCGGTAATATGAAAAACCATGACCAACTCCACTTTGCTCGCATTGCGGCGCAACCACCCTTGTATTTGCGCACTGAGAAACCGCTTTGGCAAGAGCCAGCAAGTTATATGCCGTAATGCCATCATCATTTGTTACTAATACATTCATTTGCAATGTAAGGTAGAAAATTTCTAAATACGAAAAAACTCACTCCGCGGATTGGTAAACATCAATTTTTGTTCCACAATCATAATGGTCAAGAAGCAAACTAAAACTTCTTTCTTTTCCTGTCTCGTTCTTGCTTACCGAAAAAAAGATATTCTTTCCATCAATTACATTAACAGAAAACCAAGGGTCTTCTATATGCGAAGAAATATAAACATCAAAATCATCTTGATAACCATATTGTACATTTTCATATTGTAAACCAATATACAACTGCCTGTCTGTAGTTACAATCACGTTATCTATCCCTCCTTCGGAGCCAAATAACAATTCTTCCTTTGATAACTCAATATCTATTAGCTCAGGGCATTGGGTTACGTAAAAACTCCCTCGATTTTTACTGCATTCTCTATTTCCGCCACTATCTCCATATATTATTACTTTTTCAGATCTTTTTCGCCTCGTTTTGTTTTGTTTTACTGAAACAATTATGATGCTGTCATGTGCCTTCTCTGCGCTGAACCAAGAGCATTCTATTTTTTCAGGTTCAGTAAATTTACATTTTTCTTTTTGCAAATCCGTAAACCACCACTGATACTCCAAAACAACCATACTATCAACCCCTTCTTGCGAATCAAATGATAATTCGTATGGCGATACATCCATTGGAATGCAACTTCCAATTAGATTTGATTCCCAAGAACACGAAGCTAAAAGCAAACTAAAAAATAGAAATAAGCGTTTCATGGTATGTATCTCCTAAAATTGAAGTTATATTTTCTTAACTCAATCCGCGGACTGGCTAACTTCAATATAAGTATAATAGTTTTTGTCCCAAAGATATATTTTAAACATCCTTTTTTCTCCTGTTTCATTTTGATTTGCTGAAAATATAACTTTTTGTTTATTCAACACGTCAACAGCAAACCAAGGACCTTTTATGTATATAACATCATGAAAATTTTCTTCGTTCATGCCATATTGAATATTAGAACCATATAACTCCCAAAAGTTTCCTCTATCAATTAGAGTATCTCTTTGATCATATTGGTATGGATACATAATAGTATCTCCTATTTTGACCATTTTTTCTATATACCACCGTTCTCCTTTTGCTGTTATACTATCCACTCCTCCTTTAGCTCTAAACCATAGCTTATTTGTAGAAAGTTTTATGGTATCCTCTTGCTTTCCATCCAATGTTGAATCGCAAGAACATAAAACTAAAATCAAACTAAACGAGAGAAATAAGCGTTTCATGATGTCACTCCTATCTACGTATGTACGAAGCCATCTTGATATCATATTGATAATTACCTGATTTATCGGATTTAGTGTTTGAGGGAAAATCGGGGACTAAATTTGAATTAAAAATACCACTTTTAAAATAGCCATTATCCCTGCCATACCAACCCCAATTATTATGTATATAATCCGTGTCAACATGTACACCATCAGTAGTTACCCGTCGTCTCAAATAACCGTCTATTACCCAAGAATGACAACCATCAGGAATTGAAACAATATTAATTCCTAAAAATTTATAGTCTGTTTTTTTTGAACAGCCTCTAGTTATTAAAGGTTCCCTTCTATTCATGGAAGCAATGGCATTAGCTGAATTATAACTCACTAATCCTCCCTGTGAAAAACCATGCCTTCCTAAAAGTTTTAACGCATCACTTGATTCGGCACCGCTACCATTGCATCCATAGCTCGTGCCAACATCCTTGCTTATTTGCTGCATTAAATTTGCCAGCTGACTTTTCACATTATCTGGTGCAGAAGATATAGGTCTATTTCCCATTCTATGATCTCCTCTGCCAGTATATTGATTTAACTCATCCCAATTAAAGGAAAAATTACCTATTTTGGATGGATATTTCCAACGAGACATAATTTGAGCCGTTGCAACAGCAACACAGCCTGTAGGGAAGTACTCACATTTTTTGAGTGGAGCTGGAACTTGAGAAGAATTTGAATTAAAAAATGAATTTTTAAGATTACCATTGAAAGGCGCTCCCTGCCCCCACTCCACAGGCACAAGCGGAGTTATGTGATTAAGAATCTCCGTTGTAACAACAGGTCTTCTGCCTGCCCTAGCAGCTGCTCTAGCTGCTGCCTCTTCCTCAGTAAGAGACTTCGTTCCAACTTCAATGTCCAATTTTTCCAAAATACTGCTAAGCAAAGAATCTTGCTGATGTTCCGCCTCAACTATGGAATTAATCATGTAATCTTCCAAATGCTGCAAAAATATAATCACACCGGGGTTGTCAATTGAATCTGCCAAAGAGCCGCTTCCTGTAAATGCAAATAGTGGCTCGTCAATGCGAGTATCCGCTGAAATAATAGCAAAACCAAGGTCGTCTCCAAAGTTTGCGATATAAGCCAAAGTATCAGGGATTTCAATGTCGGATAAATCGCTGGATTTCAAGGCAACAGATTTATTATCAGAAACTAGAGCAGAAATAGAACCAATCCTTCTGTTTGAGCCGGATTTAAGAGAACTTTCGCCATTCAAAAAATCAATCACCCAATTTGCCTGCTCCATAGCCTCGTCAATGCTAACTCGATTATTCGGGTCTCGCATCCTGAGAAGAACTTTCGTCTCTAAATCCGTGAGCAAATTTCCTGTTTCGCTAGCTGCTGATATGTTATTTTGGGCACTTTCATTGGAACATGA
>JAITUM010000097.1 GCA_031286305.1 Candidatus Fibrimonadaceae bacterium
GGCTGGCGAATGCAATTAGTAAGCAACTACTACCGTTAATTTACGCACCGATTCTTTGGACTCTTTCTTGAAAAGAGTCCAGAAATCGGGTTGCCAACCATAAATATCTTGAATTAAAGCTTCACCAAAAGCAGTTTCCGCGTCTTCACATTCACGCCAATCAAAATCAAAAGCCTCATAGTAACGAAGCATACCCTTTGCAGATGTTAGCTCAGGAAATTCGTCCAAAAGATTATAGACACATTCCTTAAATGTTTTTGCGCTTGTTTTATATACCTCAATTTTTTTGTTCTTCAAAAGCTGCTTTAAATCTAAAAGACTTGTTGGAGTTAATGCATTATCGGAGTAAAATTGCAAAATAGCCTCATAAACTTGGCGGTTTTCTGCAAGTTCCGGGCGCAACTTTGCAATCAAGTCTTGAGCTTGTGAAATTTTGTCAGAAAACAAACATCCCCCTTAACCCAAGTTCACCCATGCCCTGCCAAATTGGCTCGCTTAACTTGGATGCGCGCGGATTTAAATCCGTTGCAATGCGGCCCAAATTGAGCAAACGATAACGAATAGCGCACTCAATCGCAAAATTTTCCGTAAAATAATAATGCGCAGAAAGCACCGCATGTGGCCCATTGCCGGTGAAAAGCGCTTCACCTCGCTCACCAAACTCATCAACGGAGGCTTCGGGAAAGCGTAGCGAAGAGAATGTATAACCAACGCCGGTTCCTATTCTAAAAGGCTCCGGCCACAGAAAACTATATTGATATTCCAAACCCAAACGCAAATATTGCCCATCGCCGTCTCGCTCTTTGTGTTCATATTTTGGGAACCCAAGCCCAAAATTAAAAGCCATGGAATGAGCATCCGCAAGGGCACGCAAGTCAAAGGCATAAATTAAAAAATACGGGATTTTAGGCAAAATAACCTTTTCAGGAGCCAAATTACCCCCGGATTCAGCATATGAAATGCCATCAAGGTTTCCTCTGGTTATGGCAAAATCAATGCCCGCCGAAAAGGCATGTTTTCTTACCCATTCCTCATTAAATGCCTGCAGAAATGAAGCAAGCAGGAGGATTAAAAATATTGAACGAATAGGCTAACCTTCTTTTTCTGTCTCTTCTTTGGCTTTTTCTTCTTCAGCTTTTTTTGCAGCTTCTTCTGCGGCAATTTTATCTGCTATTTCTTTGAGCTGGGCGTCTTTTTCTTCCTTTGCTTTTGCTTCTCGCTCGGCTACGTTGTTTTTTACATACTCAAGCGCATCGAATCTGGAAGGTTTTTTTGCCTTTTCACTTTCATTTTCCGTTTTAGTTGTGGAATTGGCCATGTTCATGCGCACAATTTGATCGGTTATATTAACGCGAGTGGCTGGGCCAAACTTTGAAGCGCTGGAGCTGCCGCCTTCTTCTGCATCCGCCATTTCCTGCTTTTTTTGCAAGGCAGACCGAATTTGAGGGGTTATAGCCTTGTTGTCGTAGAACTGGTACATGAGTTCTGCGCTGATGGGTGGTTTATAGTTGCCAACTGAATTTATAGACATAAAATACCTCTCTCCCTAGTATATCGGCATAAATTTAGAAAACTTTAGGGGGAAATTCTCCAACAAGTTAAACATTGATTAAAAAATTTCTAGATTCTCTAGTTATGAGTCGTGGAAATAATAGTATTGGGAAGATAATAATTTTCATTATGCTGGGTTTGGTATTCGGCGGAATTTTGGGTGAGAGCCTTGGCTGGCTCTTTGGGTACCTAGGTACGCTTATGAATGCGGGCGGCGAAGACAACGTTGTGCGCAATTTTTTTGTGAAAGCCTGGGAAGTAAAACTTGGCTATACGGAAGATGGCAACCCTCTGCTGATAGATTTGTACATGCTAAAATTCGATGTAGGCTTTACGCTAAGGCTAAACATTGTGAGCATTATAGGTGTGGTAAGCGCCTTGTACATGATGAAATGGTCGGCAGATAGGTAATGATTTATGAATCTAAGTGAAGTTAGAGAGGAAATTGATAACAATTCTGCGGTAGCGGTTTTGGAGAAAGCTCTTGGAAAAATTGGAGAAACTAAGGAATTAAACGCTTATATATCGGTTTGCAAAGAAAGAGCTTTGAAGCAGGCGCAGGCGGCGGATGAGCGGAAAAAAAGCGGGAAAAGCCTTTCGGTTTTGGATGGTGTTCCCGTTGCGGTTAAAGACAATATGTGTGTAGAAGGCACAAAAACAACCTGCGCCTCTAAGATTTTGGAAAATTTTGTTTCCCCATATACGGCGACTGTTGTGGCAAAACTGGAAGCTGCGGGCGCTGTTATAATCGGTAAAACGAATATGGATGAGTTTGCAATGGGCGCATCTAACGAGACCTCTTATTTTGGGCGCGTTCTTAACCCTGTGGCAAAAGATCGCGTTCCGGGTGGTTCTTCTGGTGGAAGCGCAGTTGCGGTTGCAAGCGGCACGGTAGCCTTGGCACTAGGCTCTGATACCGGCGGCTCTATTCGCATACCAGCTGCATGTACAGGCACAGTCGGGATTAAACCCACCTATGGTCGAGCTTCACGTTATGGCGTGATTGCTTATGCCAGCAGCTTGGATCAAGTGGGAGCGTTTTCGAACAGCGTTGAAGATTTGGTTCCGGTTTTAGATTTTATGTGCGGACAAGACCCCAAGGATAACACAAGCAGTGCGCAAGTTGCCGGGAATTTTGCCGAGCATTTGGGCAAGGGTATTAAGGGTAAAATTATCGGTTTGCCAAAAGAGTATTTTGCTGAGGGTTTAGACCCCAAGTGCAAAGAGATTATAGAAGCGGCTTTGAGCAAGCTTGAAAAAGAGGGCGCCATATTAAAAGAGGTTTCGCTTCCTTCGCTTCTTTATGCTTTTGGGAGTTACTGCATAATTGCAAATGCTGAGGCTTCCAGTAATCTTTCGCGTTTTGACGGCATTTGTTATACGCGTCGCAGCAAGGATGCAAAAAGTTTGATGGATATTTATTCGATGTCTAGGGGTGAGGGTTTTGGGAGCGAGGTTAAGCTTCGCATTTTGCTTGGCAATTATGTTTTGAGTTCAGGTTCTTACAATTCTCATTATGTTCAGGCGCAAAAAGTTCGCCACATGATTACAGAAGATTTTAACAAAGTTTTTTCTGTTTGCGATGTTCTTGCCGGCCCTGCTATGCCGGGTCTTCCGCAACTGCTTGGCGCAAGTGAGAGCGATCATTTGGGTGCGGTTCTTTCTGATCTTTACACAGTTGGCGCTAATTTGGCCGGCTTGCCGGCATTGGTTCAACCCTGCGGCAACTTAGACGGCATCCCCGTTGGTTTGCAATGGATTGGAAAACCATTTGCAGAAGCGGAGTTGCTGGGTGTGGCGGAAGCGGTGGAAAAAGGTCTTTAATTGCTCAAATTATTTTTTCTAAATTCAGTATAATGTTATTTTCCAAAAGAGGAATTTTTATGAAAAAGTCTTTAATGCTACCAATTTTCGTAGTAGCATTGTTCGTAGGCCAGGCGTGGGCGCAGTACTCTCCATGTGCAGCTCCATATGATGGGTGGTGCAAATGGGGCAGTAATTGCTATGACATTAACATGGGTGCAGACAATACGGATAACTGTTCTGATGCATACGCAAATTGTGTAGAAAACTCAACGGTGTTTAGCGATGCTGCTTGCACTATATATAAAGCGGGAAACAACCCTGACTATAATAGCCCGGGATGTTGCAAATGGAATACTGGTGGTTGCTGGAAAATTAAAGACGCAGAGGAGTATCAGGACTGCCAATTAGGCGGAATTGTAATCCCTACTTGTCTTGATTTTACTGTTGGCGATGCAAATGGCACTTGCCCTGATGATGGTGGCACCTCTAGCTCTAGCAGCGGTGGCACGGAATATTGTCTTTGGGATGATTGTTATGAGCTAGATAACCCAAATGATTCAGATACTAATAATCCGACAATGACAAGAAGAGAAGTTTGCATAGCATTCTCAAACGGTCTGTTTAATAATGCCACATGTAGCGGCACGCCTATTGCTGGCGGTCCCTTGGCTCCTCAACCGGGGCAATGCGCAGATAATCAAAATCGTGGATTATTTTGCGACTGGGGCAATGGTTGCTATAGACTTAACACAAATGAAACACAAACAACTTGCCAAGCTGCTATTGCACATTGCACCACTAATGGAGAAGGGTTGTTCTGGGGAGTTGATGGAAAACTTTTAACAGAAGAGAATGAACATGGTAAAGATTTAGTATGTGCTAACATAGGCGGCCAGCCATCTACTGCCGGCGGAACTTCCAGCTCCTCTTCTAGCGGAACCGGCAATTCCAGTTCTTCTAGTGGTGGTGGTAATTCCAGCTCTAGCGGTACTACTTCTATCATCTTAGATCCAACCATTATAGGCTTGAACGTTCTAGTTCAAACCGGAAGTTTGCGTATATCTTCTGCAAGAGAAGCAACTGTACAATTGTTTGACATTAACGGAAAACGTGTGTTCAGAGAGAAAGTTCCGGGTGGTCACAATGTGATTAACCTAAAAAACCAAAAAATAGGTGTCTACTTTGCCGTTGTATCCTCCGGCTCAGATAAACAAATTGTTAAAATAACTTTGAAGTAAAACACAAATTACCTCAGGGCGCCCACACCGTGGCTGCCCTTAGGGCAAACGCATCTTATTTCCTGTGTTCATTTTTGTGCAAATTCTCGCAGTTACCCGCAGGGTGGCCACGGCGAGCCACCCCTACATAGTCCGCATCGTCGCCGTTTTTTTTTACATTTCTTTGCAACGAATGATTGAATTGTAGCAGGGCAACTCGCCGTGGTTGCCCTGCAACGTGGCTGTGCATTTTGCACAACGTTGCTCAAAACCGGGGCGTTGCGGGGTGCCCCCGCATTGGGGGTAGCGGAAACGCGGAGCGGTTGCAGCGAGGGGGAACTACCCGCGCTTCGCACGGTTCACCAGCGAAATGTAAAGCGGGAAGGGAGTTCCCCCATATTTGAAAAATTTAGATGCGTTAGCCCTGACTCCCAACACCCTTCCTGCTTTGCATTTCTTAGTATTTACTATAGTAATCAATGATTAACTCAATGTTTGGGATTGGGGACTAGGGATTAGGGATTGGATTTTGCAAAAAAACATTGTTTTTAAGCAGATTTAGCCGTTTTTTCTGAGCCAATCTAATCCCTAATCCCCAATCCCTAATCCCAAGCGGGTTAATCAGCAAGTATTTACTATATTATCATAAGTTACCTTCTAAAAAGAGGAATTTTTATGAAAAAGTCTTTAATACTACCAATTTTCGTAGTAGCACTGTTCGTAGGGCAGGCATGGGCGCAGTGGACTGCTTGTACGGGTACACACGCTGGGTATTGTAGATTTGGCGACGCTAGTGTTGCTTGTAACCAAATAGCAACAGGTCCAATAGCTGAAGGTGGGCAGGCAACTTGTCAAGCTGCATGGGATAATTGCCTAAATTATGGCTTTATTTTCACAGATGCCGCATGTGCTAATTGGTCAGGGCAAGGTAATAACCCTAATTTTACCATTACATATTGCAAATGGCCCGATGGTTGCCACCCTGTTACGAATGCAACTGAAGAAGGAAATTGCAGAGAAAATGGTTCGTTATATTCCGATGCTGCTTGCACAGAATGGATTGGAGGTAAAAGCCCAGATGTAACTCCCTTAGGATGCTGTAGATGGCGTGATGATAATCCCAGCGGTCAATGTTGGACAGTATGGTCAGATAAGCCGGCAGAAGCAACAGAGTGCGGTTTGTATGGTACTTATTGGTCAGGTGTGGCATGCCCAAATAGTAGTGGTGGTTGCCCCGATGATGGTGGCACTTCCAGCTCTAGCGGTGGTGGTGGCACTAGCAGTAGTAGTGGCGGTGGCACCGGCACCGGTGATTATTGCCACTGGGAAGCAAACGCAGGCAATAATTTCACTGCCTATTGCGGTTTGGTTGAAGGTGGGCCGGCGACCGACGTAAATTGTACTCAACAATATGGTGTGAGAGTTGAAACTTGTGTCGGTTTAAATATTGAAACTACTGGACCACAATGTTACTGGACAGCAAACGCAAACAATAATTTCACTGCCTATTGCGGTGTGGTTGAAGGTGGTCCGGCGACCTCTGCTAATTGCACAGCAGCTAGTGGTGAGATAGTTCAATGCTGCGTAGACGGCATTGCTCTCTGCGGTAGCGGCACTTCCAGCTCTAGCGGTGGTAGCGGTGGCTCCAGTTCCAGTGGTGGCGGTTCCAGCTCCAGTGGTAGCGGCACTTCCAGCTCTAGCAGCGATCCTTACGCTCCTGATGAATGGCAGTGTGGAAATGAAGGTCGTGGATTATTTTGCCAGTATTCTACCGGATGTTTTAAGATTCAATATGGATCGGCAATAACATGTCAATCAGGGATTAACGATTGTAATATCAATGGTAACGGCATATATTGGGGAGTTAATAAAGCCTCTTTGACTGGGACTAATGGTTATGGTCAAGGTTTAGTATGCACCGATGAAGGCGGAACATTGATTGTCATCAGCACTTCCAGCTCTAGCGGCAGTGGCAACTCCAGCTCTTCTAGCGGCGGCACTTCCAGTTCTAGCGATGGTGGCACTTCCTCTTCCAGTTCCTCTAGTGTTGGCGGCACTTCCAGCTCTAGTAGCGATGGTACTACTTCTATCACCTTTGACCCAACCATTGTGGGCTTAAACGTTCTAGTTCAATCCGGCAGTTTGCGTATATCTTCTGCAAGAGAAGCAACTGTGCAACTGTTTGAAATTAACGGAAAACGTGTGTTCAGAGAAAAAGTTCCGGGCGGTCACAGTGTGGTTAACCTGAAAAACCAAAAAATAGGTGTCTACTTTGCCGTAGTTTCTTCCGGTTCGGATAAACAGATTATTAAAATAACTTTGAAGTAAAGTTTTTAAACGCACTTCTAACCCACTTAGCGCTAGGTTTTTTAGCCCTGCGCTTTGGGGGAGCCAAAAGTGAGTAAATAAATTTGTGCACAAGCGTAAGGTAGAAATTTCTATATTAAACCGTAAT
>JAITUM010000103.1 GCA_031286305.1 Candidatus Fibrimonadaceae bacterium
ATGTATATTAGCCGTGTTTTATGCAATTCGGTAGCCAAATCATATTCTTTTTCTGTAGGAGAAACTCCGCCTGTTCCTTCATTGCCATATTTTTCTCCAAAAAGTCCCAAGTAGATATCGCACTTCTCAACTTTATCAAGATAAACAGCCTGTGCCGATTTACTCTCTGCTACGGAAGCTTCGAATATAAATGGCTCGAACATTCGCCCTAACAAGGCATCTTGCTGCAAATAACTAAACAGCATTGCACGCTCATGCGCAAATTCATCTTGCACACTGCTTATAAAAACGCGAATTCTGTTCATTTTGTCAAGTGGCCCTTTTTTCAGTGATTAACCATAACGCCCAAGGTGCCTTTCCCGTCATCCACACATCAGTTAAATCATTTTTATCTTTTAACGTATCCATTGCCCGCCAAAAACCATGATGCTTATATGCATTCAGTTGCCTTTCCTTTGCCAACTTTTCCAAAGGCTGGTGTTCTAAAATAGTATCATCACCTTCGGTTAAATAATCAAATATTGCAGGCTCCATCACAAAAAAGCCCCCATTAATCCATGCACTGTCTTCGACAGGTTTTTCCTTAAAAGATTCAACAGTTCCTTCACTTGAGATTTTGACTGTTCCAAACCGCCCACCGGCTTGAATTGATGTTAGCGTTGCCAATTGTCCGGATTTTTCGTGGCATTTAATGAGTTCGGAAATATTCACATCACTTAACCCATCTCCATAAGTGAGCAAAAAACGTTCGTTGCCCAAAAACTCCTTTGCTTTTAAAAGCCTGCCTCCGGTCTGGGTATCTAGTCCGGTGTAAAGCATGGTTACCTTCCAAGGTTCATTTCTAACATTGTGGAGTTCCACGGAATTATTGGTCATATCAACAGTTATATCGGAATAGCGTGTATAATAATTGATAAAATAATCTTTGATTATGTGGGATTTGTAGCCGGTAAGCACTATAAATTCATTAAAACCCCAATAGGAGTAAATTTTCATAATATGCCATAAAATAGGGTAACCGCCTATTTCCACCATAGGCTTGGGCAGCAAGCTCGTTTCTTCTGAAAGACGAGTGCCAAGACCGCCGGCAAGGATGACAGTTTTCATTTTGGCAGTTTCCTCACCTCACAATCTTTCCTGTAAAAAGCAATGCCATATTTAAGAATATCCGTATAGCCCATATCATCCCAATATGCAACATAATTATTTTTTTCTATTTGCAACAACGCAGCCTCGCTTTCAGTAGGCATTTCTTTCGCTTTCTTGGCTATTTTAAATTCAAATATAACAGCCTTATCTCTTATGCTTGTGCCATACAAAACTAAATCACTTCGCCCAGTTCCGCTTTCCCTATTTGATTTAACTCTGTAGCCTTTCAAACGAGAAAGAACCCCTGCCATAAAACCATGATAAAAATTTTCAGCACTATCGTGATAACTTATGCTCTCCGCAAGAATTTTTGAAAGCTCAGTTTGGACAAGTTCAGCATTGCCGCCTAAAATAGCATCAAACAATGTTTTTAAATCTCTTTGGCTTGTATTTTCATCAAACCATTCTTGTATTTTAGTTTCATAAATATATTGCAATTCCAAATTTGGGATAGATAAATCTAAAAAACTTTTAACTCCCTCTGAACGTTCCCCGACTTTTTTCAAATAACCTGTGAAAAATAAAAAATTCCAAAGATGATTCATGTTTTTTTCTACTTCGTCGTAAGTTATATCTTCATAAGTTTGCTTTGAAATACTACCACCGGCTATAAGAGTTTCCAATTCGGCCTTTGCCTCGCTGTCAGCTTTATCTACCAGTTTGCGGATAATATTATTATCGTTGTGATATTCTTGATATGAATTATTTTCTGAATAGAAATGTTCTTGATAAAAATTGCTGAGTATTGAATTATGCCACAAATTATTCAATTGTACCGTACCTATTTTGCAAATACGCAAGCGTCCAGTTATTACTGAAAATTCTAAATGCGGATTGTCTTTAAGTGCACTGCCAAGTAATGAAAGAATGAAATCAAGTATTTTCTCATAAAAACCATACTCACAAGCACTTTCCAATACAGCATCATATTCATCAATTAAAATTATAGCTTTTTTGCCGTAATATGCTTCTAAATGTTCGCTGAGAGATTTAATAGATGTAGAATAATCATCAACTGAGCCTTCACCGTAGGTTATTTTTTCAAAAGTTTCTCGCCTGTTTTTATCTGTTATTTTCTCTGCTGCGTATTTGTGTCGCTTAAATTCATCGGCAATATTTCTTTTCAATTGTTCATAAGACTCCTCAAAAGTATTTTTCTTTGCTTCTTTAAAACTCAAAAATATAACGGGGTACTTCCCTTGATATTCCATGTATTTTTCGCCTGCGCTTTCAATTTTTAACCCTTTGAACAATGAACGAGTATCTTTGCCACCAAGCTCAGCAGTATTTTCAAAGAAGCATTTGAGCATTGTTTGATTTAGCGTTTTACCGAACCTGCGAGGGCGAGTACAAAGGGTTACCGCAGCTTGCTTATTCAAAAGGTCCTTAATGAACAGGGTTTTGTCCACATAATAATAGCCTTTCTCTATCATCGTGTCAAAGAATGATACGCCTATTGGCAGTGGGGTTGAAGCTTCAGTGGACATGGGGATAATATAGCAAATTTTATTTTCTATATTTAGCTCCATGGCAAAAGTTAAAATCTCTGTAGTAATTCCTGTTTACAATGAAATCAGGTATATACAAAAAACATTAGAGTCTGTGATAGGCGATGCAGATGAGATTATTCTTTCTGATAATGCCTCTACGGATGGGACTTCGGATATATGCCAAAGCTTTGCAAATAAATATCCTGAAATAAAATATACAAGGCATAAAGAAAATATTGGCAGTATGGCTAATTATTTATTTTGTTGGAATCAAGCTTCAGGCAAGTATGTACGCAATATGGGTTCCCATGATATGATTTCCATAGGCAGCAATCAAAGTATGGCCTCTCTTTTGGACAAGCATTCTGATGTTGTAATGGTGTATCCTAAATATGTTATTAGCCTTAATCAAGATTATTCTTTTAAAAGTTTCCATTCATTTGATGAATTTGGAAATGATTTATTATCTGATTCAGCGTGTATTCGTTTTAAAAGCATAATAACTAATATTAAAAAATTGTCTATTTTTTTTGGTCTTTGGAGGGCAGAAATACTTCGTGATGTTGCGTCTCCGCGTATTTTTCAATCGCTTAGTACTGATCATACGATAATCTACTCAACTGCAGCGAAAGGGAAAATGCTTGCAGATGAAAAATCTATTTTTTTTAGAATGTCTCCACATGACAATGATGGCTCATTTGAAAATCAGAAAAAAAGATTTGTAAATATGCTATTAACATCAGCATCTATTAATCCGGACTTTTGGCAATTTGCTATAATTACGGAGTTATATGATTTTATATTAGAAACCTTTAGTGAAAAACCCGAATTTTGTCAAGAAATGTTGCTGGTTTTGCAACAACGCTTTTTTGAAACGCTTTTAATTCCTAGACTTACGTTAGAAAACATGCCATCTATAATTCCTGAAAAACAAGAATTTTGCCAAAATTTAATGAATGCCATTAAAGAATATATTGATGCAAAAGAAAAACAAAAAGATGCTTTTTATGATAAAATACAGAAAATGAATAAAGAAGTATTTTTATTTGGAAGTGGAGAAACTAGCCGCCATACGGTCAATCTTTTTCCAAAAATAAAATGGAAAGCATTTATAGAAAGCGATTATTCCAAAGTAGGCAAGTCGGATATTTTGCCAATAGTATTTTTCTTCGACTTTATCAGAAATTCAAAAGATGCTTTAGTCCTTATTGCAAGCCGCTTATATGGCAATGAAATGAAACAACAGTTACTAGATCATAATTTTCCGGAAGATTCTATTGTGACATGCATAGATTAGGAGAAGAAAATGACTGAAATGATTAAAGAATTCCTCCAGACTCCCATCCTCTTCATAATCTTCAACCGCCCTGAATACACAAGAGAAAGTTTTGCCGCAATAAGGCAGGCGAAGCCGAAGAAGCTTTACATTGCGGCAGATGGCCCAAGGCAAGGCAAAGAAGGGGAAAAAGAGCTTTGCGAAGAAGCTCGGAATTTGGTTTTAAATTCAATAGACTGGGACTGTGAGGTAAAAACACGGTTTCAGGAAAAGAATTTGGGCTGCTATTTGGGAGTATCCAGTGCCATAAGCTGGCTATTTGAAAATGAGGAAGTCGGAATTATTTTAGAGGATGATGTTGTTGCAAATTTAAGTTTTTTAAAGTATTGCGAGGAGTTGCTTGAAAAATACGGGGAAGAGAAGCAAGTTTGGACAATTAGTGGATATACTTGGCTTGAACAAATGAATACTCCTGAGAGTTTTTGCTTTGTTCAAAGATTTTCTTGTTGGGGTTGGGCTACCTGGGCAGACCGCTGGAAATCACATTCTTTGGATCTTACTAATTATAATTATGCAAACTTAAAGAATATTGATAATGAGCTTGCCAGGAAGTTTTGGATGGAAATTTTAGCCATTATGCAGTCAGATAGCCCAATTGACTCTTGGGCCTATCGTTATCAATTGCGTGGAGTAGAGCATAATGCATTGCATATTATACCCAATAAAAACCTATGCAAAAATATAGGAAATTATGGCACTCATTCAAGTGGTACGAATTCGTATTATCATTTACCTACTTTTGAGATTCAAGAAATTATCTATCCAAAAACTGTAGAATTAAATAATAAAATTCAACTGCATTTGGACGAGCATTTTTCTAAGTATGAAGTACCATTCCCGTTTCCGGAAAACTGTAGTATTCCAAAAAAGCGCGATGTATTTTTATGGGGAACAGGGAAAGATGCAACTAAAGTTTTGGCACAAGTTAAGTATAATGGTTATAAAGTGGCTGCTTTTGTAGATTCAAATAAAAAAAGGCAAGACATAAAATTTAATGGTTATGATGTGATTTCACCTAAGGAATTGTTTGAGAAAAAGCTTTCAAGTTATTTTATTGTTATTGCGAGCACTAAATATGCAAGTGAGGTAGCAGTGGAATTAGAGGAGAATGGTTTGGTCAAGAACAAGGATTACTGGAGGCCATAAAATATGAAAATTCTCCTCATTAGCTATTCCGATGCTGTAGGTGGAGCCTTTATAGCTGCAAAGAGACTTTTAGACGCAATGCTTGCAACGGGTGTTGATGCAAAAATGGGTGTAGTGGAAAAGCGAACAAATTCAGAAGCGGTTTTTGAATTACCTAAAAATAAGAATTTTGAACAACAAAACGCAAAACGAAATAAAAAAAATATGCTACAAACCACGAACCCTATTTTGCATAGTATAAATAAGTTAAGTAAAATAGATGTGAATTATATAAATCAAAGCGATTTTGATATTGTAAATTTACATTGGATTGCAGCCAGTACCATAAGCATAGAGGATATTGCAAAAATAAAAAAGCCCATTGTTTGGACAATGCATGATAGCTGGCTCTTTTGCGGAGCAGAGCATTATCCGAATGTATTAGAAAATGATAATCGCTTTGAGCAAGGATATTTTAAAAATAATTTTCCAGCCTCAAGCTCCGGCATAGATATTTGCCGTCAAACTTGGGAACGTAAACGCAAAGCTTGGAAAAAATGTAATTTTAATTTTATTAGTCCAAGCAATTATGAGGCACAGTGCTTAAATAAAAGCATGTTATTCAAAGGCAAAATTGCAACAGTTATACCAAATGCACATCCTGCAAATTTTAAACCTATGCTTTTGCAAGCAAGAAACACTTTTAAGAAAATATTAGGTATTCCCTTAGATAAAAGAATCATTGGCTTTGGAGCGGCTCATGTTATAAGCAATGGAAAAAGCGTTAAAGGGGAACTACTTTTGTTAAATGCTCTTAAAAAACTAAAAAATAAAAAAAAATACTTTGCTGTTGTTTTTGGTGCAAGTGATAATAAGTTTTCGCAAATGCTTCCAATAACAAGCTTTTCCGCCGGTAAAATTTTAGATATAAATTTGCTCTGTGCAATTTATAATTTACTTGATGTATTTGTTTGTCCTAGTACAATAGAAAATTTGCCAAATGTATGCTTAGAAGCTATGTTTTGCGGAGTGCCTGTTGCGGCATTTAAAACAGGCGGCATTCCGGATATTGTTGAGCATAAAAAAAACGGATATTTAGCTAAGTCATTTATTGTTAACGATTTAGTTAAAGGGCTTGAGTTTTGCTTAGCAAACCAAAAAGAGCTTTCTAAGAATTCACTTGAGAAGGCAAAAAGCAATTATTTTAGCGAGAAAGAGATTGTGAGAAAGTATTTGGAGGTTTATAAGGAAACATGAAAAAATACATCTATGGCATTGGTTATTTAGCTGATTTAACACATTCCTATTTAGAAAAATCGAAAATAGAAATAGAAGGTTTCGTCAGCAATAATCTAATGGTTTACACAAAAGAACAAATTTTCAGTACCATTATTTATCCAAGTAATATTCTGCTTACACAAGTAAAAAGCAAGGAAACAAAAGTTGTAATTGCTTCAATCCCTATAAACGAAGCAGTCAAAAAACTGAAAGAAAATGGATTTAGCGAAGAAGAGTTTGAAATTTCCCCTATTTTAAAAGACTTTAAATCAGAATCTTATTCCAATAGATATGGGGCAATATATTGCCAAGGCTTCTTCGAAAACTATAGAGGAGTAAATATCGGAAATGAAATACAAGTTATAGCAGCAAAACAGCTATTGCCTCAAAGTCCAGCCATTATAAATTATAATGAAATTGCCATCTCACCTCAAATTTCCCAACCTCCTATTAATGTAATTATGAATGGATATTTCTCATGTTTAGACGAAAAAATATTTCCACCAAGTGAAAATATACATCCATTATACCTTTCTTTTCATTTAAATAAAACGGCTGCTAAATTCATGCTTGACGAAGCAGGCATAAAACACTTGAAAAAGTATTCTCCTATAGGTTGTAGAGACATAAACACTTTGAATACTTTAAGAGAAAAAAACATACCATGTTATTACAGCTCTTGCTTAACTTTGACGTTAGGTGAAACAATGGGTATATGCAAAGGAATCAGGCAGGGTATTTATTTTGTTGATGTTCATCGACCAAAATTTGATAAGATAAAAATAAAGCCATTTATGTTGTTTAAAATTCCAACTTACCTTAAGTTATATAAAAACATGGCCAAGCAAAATTATTTTTATTCAAAATCATTTGCAAAACAAATGATACATTGCATAAAGTTTTATACTTACTATTCTAATAATTTTTCTGATGAGATTCTTTTCAAGATAGAATTTGTAAAACATAGTAGAGATTTTATTGATTTTAAAAATCAACAAGAAAGATTTGTTTTTGCAAAATCTTTATTAAGAAAATATAAAGAGGCAGCATTAGTTGTAACAAGCCGCATTCATTGTGCATTGCCATGTTTAAGTTTTGAAACGCCTGTTTTATTCGTTACAGATAAAACTAGTAGTTTTCATGACAATAGATTCGAAGGTATTCAAAATTTGTTTAGAACATTTGTTATAGGCGATACAAAAATGACAGCTACTGATGAAGATACTCCTGTTAAAATATCTTTAACACATTTATTTAAAAACAAAACTGATTACATGCCATTAAAAGATAATTTACTCAAAAAAGTAAAATACTTTATATCCAATTTAAATCACGATGTAAAGAGTTCTGTAGAAAAATAAGAGGCAAATATGCATAAAAGTTCAATGTTAAGAGTGGAGTGATGACTATCTCCATAGCCACACTGTCTCTCCTCTACTTTCCTCAAAAGGAAAACAGACACCCGTACCCTTATAAAAACTGCGATTACATCCGGGCTTTAATCTTTCATGCAATTCAATGGCTATTGCATTTACATTATTTATCCAAGCAACAGAAATTAATGGCGATATATCGAAATCTTGTAAAAATTTAAAACCTAAATTTGAAAGTTGGAAATACAGTTGTTCAATTATTTGAATATTTGTCAAGCTGATGTAAATGAATACATCCTCACCTTCTCTATTATTTTTGTAAAATTCTTCAAGTGCCAACACCGGCACCCCAAGCCTTGTTTTTATTTTGTCTGCATTAGCATCTATAAACCCTGCCACCTTAACGCCTCTTTGCTCGCAATCAAGAGCGGCTAAAACGCCGTATTTTCCTGCGCCGTAAATGTATAAATGCTTGCTCATTAATTACTACGTTTGCTACGTTGCAATGTTCGCTGTTGAGAAACGCTTTTTCCATTTTTCCACAACTCATTACAAAAAAGATCTATATAATCATTCCAAACAATACCATAACCACCAGTATCTACGCGAACAAGATCAAATAAACCATTGCGTGTTAAGTCTTTAAAAACCTCTAACTTATTCATTAATGGTTTAACATCATATATCTTTGTATTACCATTCATAAACTCAACTTGCAAAACCAAATCAGGTAAAGGGCGAACTTTTTTTATTCTATGGAACATATCAAACCTTATTTTAACGGTGGCAGTTTCTTGAATTTTTGCTTCTTCCAAATAGTCATTAGTTCCTTTTTATGTAAACCGACCCATTTCAAAACAAGCCGAAGAGCTTCACCTGGTAGATCACCTTCTATTTCTTCACCTGTCTCTATATTTATTGAAGACATATATTCTCCATAGATCGCATGAATATGTGGAGGTGGATGTTCAGCTTGCAGAAGATACATCTTGATTATTATTCCATAAAATCTTGCTAATTCAGGCATAGGAATAATATACAAAATTTCTAAATAGCCTACAATCTACTACCATCCGTTTTCCTCAAAACCATAAGCGGTTGAATATGATATGCCCCCAAGGCTTGCCCAACCGGAGATTCCTGCTCAAAAACCGCCTCAACACTCCATCCTTTCAACAAAAGCGGCAATCTCTTCTCTCCATAAATCCTATGAGCATTCCAAACAAGACAATCCTCTCCTTGCGGAACTCCAAATAACATAAAACCATCATCTTTCAAAAAATCCTGAGCGTTTTTCATAGCTTCAAAATCTCCATTCGGATTTAACGGATCGCCATATCGCCCTAAACCATCATGCTCAAAAGAAGAAAAAGAAATTGCAACATCAACTTTTATTCCGTTTTTTACCAATTCCTCGTGATTCATAACAGTTATTTTATCGTGTTCGCATACAGGCTTGTTGTAATCTACAACATAAACATGTTCCGCATCTTGCCAAAGAGCCATAGCTTCACAGTTCAAGCCTGCCAAGCCCCATATAAGAACTGATTTGTTTTTTAAGCTGTATTTCTCAAAGGCGGCATAAAAAGAATTGATGTCTTTATCGTAATATTTGAAAGTTTTATTTTCCAAACTTTTGAAAGCCTTTTCATAATCCTCAGCAGAGTTATAGATTTTAGAATCATTTCTCTCATCAAAGTACCAGTATAGAACCGGTATCTGTCCATTCATGGTGAAATCGTTTTTTAAATGCTCCGGAATTATACTCGGCGGCGGTGGCTCTTTTGAATTTCTATGAGGATTGGTGTGGTAATTGTGTTGAGAACTTAAAACAGTATCGGAAATTTTTAAATCTATTTTATGTAATTTTAGTATTTCCGATATTTCTTTAACTGCCTCTTCATTTTAAACAGCAATTATTATTTGCGGTTCTGTTAGTGACAGCATTTGCTCAAGTGCCAACACCGGCAACCCAAGCCTTGTTTTTATTTGACTTGCGTTAGCATCTATAAACCCTGCCACTTTAACGCCTTTTTGCTCGCAATCAAAGGCGGCTAAAACACCGTATTTTCCTGCACCATAAATGTAGGTAGGTTTCATATTTAACACCCCACCACCGTAATTTTTTTTCCGTTCACGATTTCTTCTCGCATATAAATCTTCTCATCCCAGCTTTTATCTGTGCTGCGGTCAAATATCACCACCCAGCCCTCATCTGAACCCGTGCTAGCCATATACTTTAAAATCTGTTCATTAACAGAACCTATTGTTCTGCTATCTTTGAGCTTTAATTCAATAGGATATTTTTGCCCTTCCCACTCAATGCAAATATCACAACGATTTTTGCCAAGAGCCATTTCCCTGCTAATATGACCGCCGCCGTTGAGGATTCTTTGCAAAAATGCCTGAATAGTCAAATGAGGAGCAGCCTCATCGTATTGATAAAAATTTTTCTTGTAACGCTCTATCCAAATCTCGCTATTCTCACGCCAAAAAGCTTGGAATTCTTTCAGTAAAAAATTAATATCTATCTTGCCCAATTTTATATATTTTGGCAAGTTGTCGTTTGGTCTTTCCGTCATAAAATTCTTTTGCAATGTATCACTCAAATACCTAACTATTACTTCCGCATAAATTTTATTTGAAGGTTCAACCATGCCACCACTGACTTCTTTTATTAATCCTAAATCTTTTACGTAAAGATAATCATCTGAAATTCTATCTACTGCCATATTATCGCCCAAAATCAACGGCTCTATTACCTTGCGAACGCGCGGTTCCTTCAATCGTTCCATAAGCGAATCAAAATGCGTTCCCCTTGCTAAAACTATATCATGAATGGCTTGCTTTGCGATTTCTGCTGTGATGGGTTTGGAATAGTCTTTTTTTAGAATTTCTTCTATGGCTTCTCTAACAGCGGCATTCACAAGCCACGGCTGCCCCTGAGTTTGCTCAAAAATATAATCTACCGCTTGAGACTCAAAAACTTGCCCGATCTCTTTTGTATGCTGGTTATAAAGCTTTATAGTTTCTTCTTTTGTAAAGTTTTCTAAGTTAAAAGTTTTTGTAACTATGTTGAATGGGCTTGCATCACCTAATGTGTCAGAATCCTCTCTTATTTTAGCCTTGTAGTCTCTTATGTTGCGCATTCCTACAAGGGCAATGCTGTGGACAAAGGGAACTCTTGCTTTAGAAACAAAGCCGCTTCGCAGTTGCCTTAAAAAAGTGATTAAAGTTCCATTGCTAAGGCAATCTGCTTCGTCGAAAAATATAACTAGAGGTTTGTCAAGCGAGCGGCAGTAATCTGTGAGACTATCATTTAGCACAGTGGTTATACTGTCATATTCGGCATCTTTTGCAAAACCTTCTGGCAAACCTTGCTTTTTTATGTTAGATTTTATTTCTTTAATTACTTTCTTTATTCCTTTTTCCGGATCGGGAAACGCTTGTAAGGCCTCCAAGGAGCAATATAAAGCGTGGTAATTGCCTTCTGTGTTTATTTTATCTGTAAGCTCCCAAAGCAAGGTTGTTTTTCCGCTTTGCCGCGCGGCATGGATAACGAAATAGTGCCCCCGGTCTATTAAGTCTGCCAATTCTTTGCCTATATTGCGAAAGGGGTCGAGCATATAGTGCTCACTGGGATGACAAGGACCGGCTATGTTGAAGTATTTTTGGAGCATCAATGAGTAAGGTAGAAAAATCTAAATTACATCTTGTGGAGTTAATAAAATGAACCAAAAATCGAAGATTTATGTTGCCGGGCATCGTGGGCTTGTGGGTTCTGCGATACATAAACAATTGCTTGCTAAAGGTTATGAACGTGTGTTCGGCAGAACTCGCCAAGAGTTAGACCTTTTGGATGCTCAGGCTGTTCGGGCATTTTTTGATGAAGAAGAGCCGGAATATGTGGTTCTTGCAGCCGCCCTTGTTGGCGGGATTATAGCGAACAATACTTATAGAGCAGATTTTATTTATCAAAACTTGCAGGTTCAGCAAAATGTGATATGGGAAAGCTTTCGGCATGGTGTGAAAAAACTGTTGTTTCTTGGTAGCACTTGCGTTTATCCTAAAAATGCGCCGCAGCCTATGGCAGAAAATGCTTTGTTAACCAGTGAATTGGAATACACCAACGAGCCTTATGCCATTGCTAAAATCGCCGGACTTAAAATGTGTGAAAGTTTCAATCTGCAATATGGCACTAATTACATTGCCGTGATGCCCACCAATCTTTATGGTCCTCGTGATAATTTTCATTTAGAAAACAGCCATGTTATGCCGGGCATTATGCGAAAAATTTATTTATCCAAATGCTTGTTTGAAAAAAACTTCCCAAGCATCCGCAAAGATTTGAACGCTCGTCCAATAGACGGAGCAAATGGCGATATTTCTGAAAGTGAATTATTTCCTGTTTTGGCTAAATATGGAATTTATCCCGATCGAGTAGAGCTTTGGGGTTCCGGCAAACCTTTGCGCGAGTTCCTTTGGAGCGAAGACATGGCCGATGCTTGCGTTCATGTGTTGGAAAATGTAGATTTTAAGGATCTTGCTTCTGCTACCGGCGAAGTTCGCAATTGCCATATAAATATAGGCAGTGGCAAAGAGTTAAGCATTGCTGATTTGTCGCAATTGATTGCAAAGACTGTAGGCTATCAGGGTAAAGTGGTTTTTGATTCTTCCAAACCGGATGGAACCATGCGCAAGTTGACTGACGTTAGCAAGCTGCATTCTTTGGGTTGGCAGCATAAAGTTGAAATTGAAGAAGGTGTGGAGAGGTTGTATAGGTGGTATGGAAATGCCCAGAGTGAAGGTTAGCTATGAATAAAGCTGAGCTACTTAAAAAACTATCCGATATAGAATGGGATGACTTTGAAGTCAAAAGAGCTCAAACGGAACTTCCCAAGAATATTTGGGAAACAGTTTCTGCGTTTGCCAATTCCTCTGGCGGATGGGTGGTTCTTGGAGTGGCACAAACAGAGAAAAAATTTGAAGTATGCGGAGTTGAAAAACCTGAGAAATTGGAACAAGACTTCACTACTGCTTTGCGAAGCAAAAATAAATTTAATGTATTTATAAATCTTAAATGCAAAAAATACAACATAAATGGAAAAATTGTTTTGGCATTTTTTATCTCTTCTTCAGAACAAAAGCCTGTTTATTTCAATTCATTGCAAAATACTTTTATCCGTTCTGCAAGCGGCGACCAACGAGCAACAGACTCAGAAATAAATGCATTGTTTCGCGACCAGTCATTTGGTGTACGCTCCGATTTAACTGTTGAGGGATTAGGTTTTAAGGATTTGAATACAAGATCATTGACTACATACAGAAACAGAGTGAAAAATCAAAATCCTCAGCTACCATATAATGATTTTCCAGACGAAGAATTTTGTGAAAAATTAGGCATTACAAAAAATAGAGTTTTAACCTACGGCGGCTTACTGGTGCTCGGCAAAGAAGATTCAATACGGCAGGTATTCAGCTCATTTTGGGTTGATTATCTTGAAATACCAGGCATTTCATATTCTGATGCCCAAACAAGATATACATTTCGTATTCAGGAACA
>JAITUM010000134.1 GCA_031286305.1 Candidatus Fibrimonadaceae bacterium
TCAGAGGGCCGCGTCACGCGGCTCCTTCACCATGAGTGGTGGCATTTGCCGTTCAAAAACTGAATCCGAACTCTGCACACTTGCTGGCAACAACTGGGTTGGTGGCGAACGCACCACTCCCATCATCGCAAATCGGGGAAATCCTAAAATCGGGGTCATCGGGGTTCAGACAATCTGAAATCCTCAAATTCTGAGACACCAAGCGGAGCGACTGAACAGCCGCAGGCTGGTAATTCAAATTCACACAAAAGGAGTATACGTTGTAAAAATCTCATTCGGCAGCGAAAAGCAAATTTTGCGTGTGCCGGTGAGGTGATTACGTGATTGCCCTACAGCAATGCAAAAAAAACATTGTTTTTAAGCAGATTTAGCCGTTTATTTGTGCAGTTCCCTATACCCCACACCCCATACCCCATACCCTTCCCGCTTTGCATTTCGCTGGTGAATCGCCAAAGGCGAGTAATCATTAATTACTATATTACCCCTTGTAAATGAAATTTGTTCCGAATTTTTTGAGCCGCAGACCAATGCTCTTTGCTTTTGTTTTTTGGGTGCTTGCAGTGCCTACTATTGCGGTTGTTACGAATTGGGTAGTTATGCCTGTTGCATCAGGTCGCTTTACAAAGACTCTGCCTGTGCCAAACGTTGTGGATTTGCCCGCTTCTGAGGCAGAAGCTGTTTTGAAAAAGGCCGGTTTGAATGCAAAATGGGCAAAAGATGGCAGATATAGCGGCGATGTTGCGGCAAATAATGTGCTGATTCAAATGCCTGTGGCAGGCAGAACGGTAAAAGAGAACAGAACCGTTTTTTTAACCATTTCCAAAGGCAGGCAAGAGGTAGAGATTCCTGATTTGCGCGGAGTGAGCTTAAGGCAGGCAGAAATTTCTCTGCAAAGACTTGAGCTTGTGCTTGGCTCAAGGATAAATGGCGCACACGCCGCTATCCCAAGAGGAGTGGTTATTCGCACGGAACCTGAAGCCAAAAGCAAGGTGCGTATAGGTTCGCAGGTAAACATTGTAGTATCTTCCGGCAATAGCTCGGGAAAAATTTTACTGCCGAATTTGCGCGAAATGTCGTTAAGCAGAGCCACAGCGGTCATAGATTCGCTGGGTTTTAAGCTAGGCAATGTAATATTCACACAGTCAGAAGACAAATTGCCCAACACAGTTTTGGCACTTAGTCCCATGTCCGGAGAATATTTAGACCCCGAAACATCAATAGATCTAACGGTCGCGGAGTAGAGAGTTGGTAGTGGAGAATAAAATCCTAAGAGTCATGGTAATCCTGTTAATCGGAATTCTGATGGCTTCCTGTGCAAGCAAGGCGCTTGTTGTTGATGCGGAATCAAAAGCCCCGGAAATACCTAAAATTAATATGTCCGAGGAGCTTGCAAAAATAGATACATTGCTAAAAGCAGACTCTCCAAATGTAGCTTCGGCACATGGGCTTTTTTTGCTGGCTTTGGATTTGATGGAAGCAGATAGAATTATGCTGGCAGAGCTGGCTTACAAAAAAGCGCTTGCCAATGACCCCGAAAGTTATTTTTTGCTGAGCGAACTCATAAAAATTTTATTGAGGCAGAATAAAACAGGCGAAGCTCTTTCTTTGCTGCAGCTTGCAGTGCAAAGTCCCAAAGCCACAGCAGAAAATTTTCTTTATGCAGCCAGACTTTACAAGGAAAACGGAAGCTTAGACAGTTCAGAGACATATTATCAAAAGGCTTTGGAAAAAATGGGTGATAATTATGCCGTTTTATTTGAGTATGCACAGTTATTGGAATTTTTGCTAAGGGCCTCGGAGGCAAAAAATGATGAATCGGAATCGGCTAGAATTGCCAATGCTCTTAAAGATATTTTTGATGTTTTGCTGGCAGAGTTAGACTATCCATCGCTACTTTTGCAAGAACAGCTTCGTCTCTATCAAAAAACAAATACATCGGATTCTGCAACGGCAGATTTGTTGGGTGCGGCATTTAAGGCAAAGGGAATAGAATATTCAATATACGGAATTTTGCAGGCGGAAATTTTAGCTTCTTTAAAGAAATACAGCGAAGCGAATGAAGTTTTATTAACCATATTTTTTATGGATTCTTCAAGAGAAAATTCATCTGCAATAGCGCTTAGAATAGCTCATAACTTTGAGCTTATGGATAGCGTGCCTGCCGCCGTAATTTGGCTTGAGCAGCTTTTAGCTCGAGAGCCGGAAAATCATATTGCAATGAATAATTTGGGTTACATGCTGATTGACCGCGACTTGGATATAGAAAGGGGTATAGTTTTGGTTGATAAGGCTCTTACTTATTCGCCAAAGGAGCAGTCTTATTTGGATTCCAAGGCTTGGGGTCTTTATAAAATTGGCAAACACAAAGAGGCTTTGGAGATTTTAGAAAAACTTGCCGCCGATGGCATGGATGCCAATGAGCTTTGGGAACATTTAGTAGCGGTATGCGAAGCGTTAAACTTAGAAGAAAAAGCAAAAGAGTACAGAGCGAGGATTAAGTAGTGGCTAGTGGCAAGTGGCTAGTGGCTAGTGGAGTAGCTACGTTGCTTTTGATTTCTTGTGCTAAAAAGCCGCAGGTTTATACTTTTCCTGATGGTGCTAAAGTTGTTTTGCCGGATAGTGCTAGGGTAAAGGCGATGGTTTCTGTTTCGCAGAATGATGTCAAGGAAAAATTGTCTGCTGTTCTTTTTGCGGTTCCCAATCAAAGATACCGTTTGGAGTTGAGCGGAACTTTTGGGATTGGAGCAGCGAGCCTTCTTTGGAAAAGCGATGGTTGGAAACTTGTTTTTCCTCAAGAAGAGAGGTACATGGAAGGCACAGGTGATTGCGTTTTTCTTCCAACTTATGGCGGTGTTGATATACACAAATTTTCGCTTTTATTTTTGGGGAACAGGGTAAATGATTTAGCCTGTGAAAATTCGATCTCACCCGATTTGACTTTGGAATATAGAGAAAATTCCATTTTGATTCACCCAATGTTGTTGATTGAAATCAGAAACATTGATAAAAAATCAAAATGGGGTAGCGGCGTTTGGAATTTAAACGTGCCGGATAAATATGTCCGAGTTATTCCGCAGTGATTTGTTTTCGCTTAGAACAGCCATAAGCCTGCGAGGGGAATATTTCAATCTTGCTGAAGGGCAGCGGGATATATGTTTTGTCCCATGATTTTAGCCTGAATGCGCAAGAATATTTTACGCTAACATTTATCAAAGGAACTTTTGCTTTTTCTGCAAGCCATTCTGCGCCGGGTTTCGCTACCAAAGCGGGACCTTTTGGACCGTCTAAAGCCATGCCTGCCGAGTTGCCGCTTTTTAACGCAAGCAACAAATGCCGAACCTCGCTTTGCCCCCTGCTGCTTGAGCCTCTAAAAACATTGTATCCCAAACTCTGCGCCAGCCTTGCAAATTTGCTGCCATCTTGGCTTTTGCTAATCAAAACGGCAATATCTTTGCGCTTAAATGCCGCAAGGCAAGCCGGCAAATCTTGATGCCACAAACCTATAACCGCAGGCTCCGGCAACTTCCCTTCAAAACGAACCCGCCAAGAGAGGACTAATATTTTAAGAAAAAAAACTAACATTTCCGCAATTAAAATTTCTATGTTTAAGGTAGAAAAATGTTTTCTTCTCTAGTTTACATAGGTCGCTTTCAGCCTCCGCATAATGGGCACTTTGCTACAATCCGTAAAGCTTTAACGCTAACGGAGAAGCTTTTGATTTTCGTTGGCTCGCACGAAGCCTGCCGCAGTTTACGCAACCCATTCACAACTGCAGAACGGCTGGAAATGCTAAAAATTTCCCTAACCCAAAACGAACTCAAAAAAATAACCTTCATCCCAATCCACGACTCCAACTACAACCACCAAGAATGGGTACAAGAAGTGAAAAAACTCTCAACTACCAGCCTACGGCTGTTCTCCAGCGAAATGCAAAGCGGGAAGGGAGTTCTCAACTCTCAACTCTCAACTCATATCGGAATAATCGGTCACAAAAAAGACAGCACTTCTTATTACTTGGACTTGTTTCCGGAATGGGAATTTGTAGAAATGCCGCTTTTGGAAAATGTTTCTTCAACCGAAATTCGCAACAAATGGTTTGGCGAAACCTTAACCGAGCAAGATAAAATTCCGCAAGCTGTTTATAGTTACTTAAAAAATAAAGAAGGCGATGAGTGGGCAAAAATTCAAAAAGATGAATATAGACTTGTTGAAGAATATAAACAAGAATGGTCTTCTACGCCTTATCCACCCATTTTTGTAGCGGGTGATGCTTTAGTTATTTGCAAAAAACATATTTTACTAATCAGAAGAGGAGCCTTTCCGGGCAAAGGCATGCTTGCTATGGCAGGTGGTTTTTTAGACTCTAACGAATCGCTCAAGCATTGCGCAATAAGAGAATTGATAGAAGAAACCGGCATTGAACTCAGCTATAAAGAATTAGAGAAAAGCATAAAAGATTATCAGGTTTTTGACGACCCTAATCGAGAACCTCGCGGCAGAATGATTTCTCACACCTTTCTTTTTGATTTGCAATTGTTGGAACTTCCAAAACTCAAAGCCGCGGACGACGCTTCGGAAGCATTGTGGATTCCGTTGGAAGATTTAGATAAAATGCGCTCGCAATTTGGCGGTGACCATTACAGAATAATAAAAAAGGTACTATCTTGTTATTAAAAAAAACATTTGAAATAGAGGGATTGCAAATATTTGCGCAGCGTAAGCGGGTTAAAAATCTGAGGCTTTATATTTCGCAAAAAGATTTGCAAGTTCATTTGACGGTTCCGTTTTATGCCTGTGAAAAATATACCCTTGAATTTGTGCACAGCAAAATAAAGTGGTTGAAAAAAGTTTTGGAAAAAATGAAAGCAAATCCGCCTGTTTTGCAAAATTTATCTGAGATTACAAAAGAAGAAATAGAGGAATTAAGAAATCTAATATCGAACATGGTTCCGCTGTGGGAGTTTAGGCTTGGGGTTAAGGCAAAGGAATGGAAGCTGCGAAAAATGAAAAGTCGCTGGGGAAGTTGCGATACCAGAACCGGCAAAATAACGTTTAGCACAGGTTTAATAAGAAAATCGCTCCGTTGCATAGAATATGTGGTTGCCCATGAGCTTGCTCATTTGATAGTAGCAGATCATTCTAAAAAATTTTATGCAGTTATAGCAAAGCATTTTCCATATTGGAAGGAAGTTAGAAGGGAGTTGAATATTGCGTCCTGTTAAAATGACGGTTTTCCTCTCTTTTTTCTGCTGGTTTTCCGGTACAGCTTTGATGGGTATTGCCGGTTATTTGATTGCTCTTGCGGCGGAGCGTCCGGAGCTAGCGGCTTTGTCTTTGGGAATAGTTGGCGTGCGTTTTTTTGGACTTTCAAGGGGAGCGTTTCGTTATGCAGACAGATTATTTTCGCATTCACTTGCCTTCAAAGAACTCAAAAAATTCCGCTTACATTTGTATAAGGTTTTAGAACCTCTTGTGCCATATAAATTAACCGCTGTTTCCGAAAGCGAAATGCTCTCCAGAATTTCTGCCGATGCCGAAGAATATAAATCTTGGATGCCACGCGCGGGCGTACCGTTTTTTGCCGGAATCGCTTCTCTTATTGTTAGCGTTTGTGCTTTAGCTTATTTTCATTTGTACTACTCGCTTTGCTTTTTAGCAGCTTCGCTTTTGTTGATTTCTGTTTCGGTGTTCGCATTTTTTTTGATTAAAAAACATGCGCAGGAATGGGGAATCTTGACTGAGAATTTAAATGAATTTTCGCTTTCTGTTGCACAGGGAATGGCAGAAAAAAAATCTTGGGGAATTTTTGGAAAAATCTCGCAAACATGGGAAGACCTTGGCGATATTGAAGATGAGCAAAGAAAAAAAGTTTATTCAATTTACCGCTTTGCAGAAATATTTTCATTCGCTTCGCCCTTTTTTTGCCTTGCCGGAATGTTTTTTATAGGAGCAAAAGACTTTCCCTTCCCTGTATGGGTCGGCATTTTGTTAGGAACCTTAGCGGCATTTGAACTTTTGCAAGAACTCCCTTTTATAGCTTTGCAAAGCGCACTTTCTTTAAATGCAAAGAAGCGCGTGGATATAATTGAGAATGGAGAATTGAGAATTGAGAATACTCCACTCCCTACTCCCTACTCCATACTCCCCACTTTGACCCTCAACTTGGGCGACGCTTTAATTATGAGCGGGCCGTCTGGATGTGGAAAAACTTTGCTTGCAAATTCTTTAGCGGGATTTTTGCCGAGCGATAATGTGATTGAAAGGACGGATAATTTTATTTTTTTGGAGCAGGAACCTTTTTTATTCACTGGAACAATAAAAGATAATTTGCTTTTTGCCGCTCCAAATGCAAGTGATGAAGAAATGCAAAGCGTTTTGCAAAAAGTCGGTTTGGAAAATTTTTCCTTGGACTTGTGGATTGGAGAAAAAGGTTTTGGTTTAAGCGGCGGTGAAAGACAAAAGCTTTCCGCAGCCCGTGCCCTGCTTTGCGATGTAGATTTGATAATAGCAGATGAGCCGGGTGCTCACTTGCCGGCTGATGATGAAAAAAAACTATTCGAGGGATTTACAAACTTGCGAAAACCCGCAGTTTTGTGGTTTAGCCACACCCACCAAGCTCGCGCTTAATATACTCGAAAGTTTCGTCCACATCATCTGAAAAATGTATAAGAGCCAGGTCTTCTTTGTCTATCAAACCATCATCTATGAATCTTTGCCAATTCACCATGCTGTTCCAAAACTCCGTGCCAAACAGAACAAGAGGAACATCTTTTGTTTTTCTGTTTTGAAGCATGGTCAAAGCTTCAAACAACTCGTCAAAAGTTCCATAACCGCCGGGGAAAATCACTATCGCCGAAGACTTGGCTAAAAACCAGAATTTACGCAAAAAGAAATAGTGAAACTGAATCTCTAAATTTTCATCCACATAAGGGTTTGTGCTTTGCTCAAAGGGCAGCTCTATGCAAAAGCCAAGAGATGGGGCGCCAGCTTCTTTGGCGCCTTTATTGCCGGCTTCCATAATGCCGGGACCACCGCCTGTGCATATTGCGTATTTTTCAGGCTGTTTTTTTGCCCACTCGCCCAGTTTGAGTGCCAAGCTATTTGTGGCTTGGTAGTATTTATTTTGCGGCTCTATTCTTGCAGAACCGAAAATAACTATGGTTTTGTCTATTTTATTGTCTTCAATAATCGCTTTTGAAGCCAAAAATTCAGACATAATGCGAACAGACCTTCCATGCTCGCTATTAATGAAATCTTTGTTATAGTACGCTATCATGCTTAAAATATAGTAAAGTAAGCACTGGCTACATACAAAGCCTCTCCAATTCCTTCATCCTCTCACCCAGCGCCTTCTCTCTCCCATACTCCGTTGGCTCGTAAAACTTCATTCCTTTTAACTTATCCGGCAAATGCTCCTGACCGGCATAAGCACCGGGTGCGTCGTGATCGTATTGATAGCCCTTTCCATAACCCAAATCTTTCCCAACCTTTGTTACGGGATTTCTAAAAGCCTTGGGTACAGGCAAAGTTCCCGTTTGCCTAATGCAAGCATTCACTTTTCCACCCATAACTTCTAAACTGTTACTCTTTGGAGCAAGACTCAAATAAACCGTCAATTCATCAAGCGCAATTAAACCCTCCGGAACACCCATAAAATCAAAAGCCTCCCTTGCCGCCGTTGCAAGCAAAAGAGCATTGGGGTCTGCAAGGCCAATGTCTTCCATAGCCATGCGCATTAACCTGCGCAAAATATAACGAGGATCCTCACCGCCATCCAACATTCTGTGCAACCAGTAAACAGCAGCCTGCACATCGCTACCCCTCACAGCTTTGTGCAAAACACTTATCAAGTTATAATGCTCCTCACCGTGCTTGTCGTAGCGAAGCGGCTTTTTATACTGAATTTGCTCCATAAGCTCTAAAGTTATTTCTGCCTCACCCTGAATTGTGCCGGCAAGCCACTCAAGCTGATTCAGCAAAAAACGTGCATCACCATCTGCTTGCCCTATTAACTTTTGAGCCGCTTCCGGAGAAACGCTCAAATCCTTTCTCTTCAATCCCCGCGGATGAGTATGCAAAGCACTTTCCAAAAGGTTTTGCATATCCTGCTCTTGCAAAGGGCCAAACAGAATTAACTGGCAACGAGAAAGCAATGCAGAATTAACCTCAAAACCGGGATTTTCAGTTGTAGCCCCAATCAAAGTTACAGTTCCGTTTTCAACCGCACCCAAAAGAGAATCTTGCTGCGCCTTGTTAAAACGATGAATTTCATCTATAAATAAAACTGTTTCCCTGCCGTTTTCCTTATATACCTTTGCCTCATCTAAAACCGTTTTTACCTCCTTAACTCCGCTGGCAACAGCAGAAAGAGCCACAAAACGCTTTTTGCAATGATTCTTTATAACGTTGGCAAGGCTCGTTTTTCCGCAGCCCGGAGGCCCCCAGAAAATCATGCTGGGCACATTTCCGCTCAAAATAGCAGCCCTCAACATACTTGTTTCACTCAAAATACGCTGCTGACCCAAAAACTCATCCATATTTTGTGGGCGCATTTTCTCTGCAAGAGGAATATTTGTTTGCATAGCGATAATTTACTATATTCCGTAAATGGATTTTAGTGGTATAATCGGACTTGTAGTAAGCCTTTTGCTTATGGTCTTTATCGGTTTTGGTGGAACATCTAACATGTATATGTTTGTGGATCCTCCATCTGTTGCCATAACTGTAGGCATGTCCATAATGGCTATGATATGTGCTTATCCACCAAGCTTTTGGAAAACCTTGCCTAGCTTTGTAAAAATATATGTTGTAACGCAAAAATATAACGTTACCGAAACTGTTACCCAAATAATATTATTTGCTGAACAAGCTAGACGCGAAGGCATTCTTGCTCTTGAAAATTCTTTGGAAAAAGTTGAAGATCCTTTTTTAAAAAAAGGCATACAGCTCGCAGTTGATGGCACGGAACGTGCTGTTATAGAAAGTATTCTAGAGACAGAAAAAGAAACCATAGAAGAAAGACATAAAATGAATATTGACTTTTTTGTCAATTTAGGGGCAATGGCCCCTGCATTTGGAATGATAGGAACACTTATAGGTTTAGTACTTATGTTGCAAAATATGAGCGACCCTGCAGCAATAGGTCCAGGTATGGCCATTGCGTTATTAACCACTTTTTATGGATCCTTAGTGGCAAATATGCTCTGCTGGCCCATAGCAACCAAACTTCAAAATCGACACAACGAAGAAATGGCAGAAAAAACCGTCATGTTAGCAGGAGTCCTTGCAGTGCAGGCTGGCGAAAATCCGCGCGTGGTGCAATGGAAACTATCGGCTTACCTTGAACCCAAAGCTAGGGCAGAATTGGATGCAGCCAAAGAAAGGGAAAAAGCTGAAAGAAGGTAAAGCGGGAACAAAGGAATGTCAAAGAAAAAAAAATGTCCGGAATGCGTAAAGGGAGCTCCTGCATGGATGACTACATTCTCCGACATGGTAACTCTATTGCTTACATTCTTTGTGCTTTTGCTTTCCATGGCTAATTTTGAACCGGTTAAATATGCCCTTACCGTTCAAAGTTTGCAAGGTGCCTTTGGGGTTTTGGAAACATTCCCCACCATTCCCATACACCCTATTGTGCAGATTCCAAAAAAAACCGGAGATGAGCAGACAAAAAAACAGAGCTTAAAAGATGCTGAAAAAATAAAAGAGATTGTGCAAACAAAAAATTTGGAAAGCGCAGTTAAAGTTGATATTACAGAAAAAGGCATAGCTATCATGCTACGTGACCCGGTTGGCTTTGCAAGCGGCTCGGCAGATCTTAAAGAACAAGGTCAAGAAATTCTGAGAGATATCAGCGATGTTATAAAAGATAACCCGGATTTGAAAGTTCGAGTTGAAGGTCACACAGATAATGTTCCCATAAGCTCAGCTCGCTTTCGCAGCAACTGGGAACTTTCCAGTGCAAGGTCTCTTTCCGTGGTTCAGTTGCTCGCCGACCAAACCGGCATTAAGCCAGAAAACATGAGCGCCGTAGGTTATGGAGAGCATCGCCCCATTGCTCCAAATGCAACTCCGGACGACCGAGCTAGAAATCGTCGCATTCAAATTTTTGTTGACTATGTCAATACACCGTAATTTACTATATTACTCCCATTGGCGAGGACTGAAATGGCTATAGATGATGAGAAAACAACCGGTGAAACTGCTG